>CAMVDS010000003.1 GCA_947166335.1 uncultured Mollicutes bacterium | reverse complement strand
TTATATGGGATATTTTATTACTTAAAGGCTTTGACTTTATTATCTATATATGCTGAAACTGATAATACATGAAACATAAAGACTGTTAAATAACAGAAAAAAGCTGCTGTTATAGGACTAATCTTTATATCTTTAAAAAAGTTCATTTCTTAACTCCTTTAATATTATATGTTAGTTTGTTTTACTCTTACCCTTAAAAAATAACTTTTGGATGAGCTATTTCATGTAACTGTTCTTTTAAATGAGTCTGTTTATCTGTAACAGAACTTTTTCCTGTGCCATATCTTAATGCAGAAGTCTGAGCTATAAGATAGCATTTCTTCTTAGCTCTGGTAATTCCTGTATAAAGAAGTTCTTTACTAAGAAGAGTAAACGAATTAAAGTCTAAGCCAAATATTATTGTATCAGATTGTGAACCTTGATAACGATGGCATGTAATAGCATAAGCTAATTCTATATTCTTCCAAAATTCAGATTCAAGATTTACTTCTCCTATTCCTTCAAAAGATATAGTCATAATTTCTTTCTCTGTTTCAAAATCAAACCAGATGTCTTTTATAATACCTATATTACCATTAAAAATATTAGGTTCAATTTTGTAATTATTTACTGTATTTATTACTTTATCTCCCACTCTTAATATATAGGGCATTCCTTTAGCAATAAATAATCTGGTTTCTTTTAACCCTTTTTTACTAGGATTAACAAGTTCTTGTATAGCGTTATTTAGTATATAAGTACAAGCATTACCTTTAGTTTTCATAGGTACAATTACTTGCAGATTTTTTACTTCATTGTTAGCTGCCCAATATCTTTGTACCTGCTCCATAATCTTATAATACGTATTAGAATTATCTCCGTAGCACGTAAGGTCAAGATCCTGTAATTCTCCACGTACTTCATGTCCTACCCAATCTTTAGGAACTATCTGTATCTTATTACGTATTTTAACGGATTCAGTAATAATAGCGCTTTTCTCAGCCTGTCTGTGTATCTTAGTAAGTGTGATACTAGGAATTTCTTCGCTATTAAGTAAATCAAAAGCTATATTACCACTTCCTATTGCTTCAAGCTGTCCATTGTCACCTAAGAAGATTACTTTTGAACCATCTTCTATGGCTTGTAATAAATGAGAAAACAAGTTCAAGTCTATCATAGATACTTCATCAACTATGTAGATATCATGGTACATCTTATTTTCTTCATGAAAGTAAAACTTTCCATGATTATCATCACCTTTAGGATATTCAAGTAATCTATGTATAGTATATCCTTCTTGTCCTGTAATCTCCATAAGTCTTGAAGCAGCTTTACCAGATAATGCACACTGTACAAAATCATAATTTTTAAGAACCTCTATAACTGCCCAAACTAGTGAACTCTTACCTGTTCCAGCACCACCTTGTATTAAGACCACATTATTTTCTAATGCAAGTTTTATACCAGCTTTTTGTTCTTCTGTATATTTCCAACCTTGTAATCTTTCAATCTTAGCTACCGCTTCTTCCCAGTTCTCATACTTAAACTTGTTAGGAGCTTTTAATAAGCGTATTAAATCTTTAGCTATTTTACGTTCTATAATATAAAACCATTTAATTCCTATACGCTGTTTATCATCACTATACCAAATCTTATCTTCTTTAACGAGACTTTGCATAGCTTCTGTTATTGGAGTATCTGGTATCTCATTACCAAATCTTTCAAGTATAGCCCCCATTAAATGATCATTAGTAATCCACGAATATCCATTTTCACCCTGTTCATATAAGTAATAAGAAATGAAAGCAGATATTCTTTTAGGATCATATTCACTCATTCCACTAGCCATAGCTATTTTATCTGCTATACCCCAACCTATACCTCTTACTTCAGTAACCAGAGTATAAGGATTTTCTTTAACCTTTTCTATGACTATCTCTGGTGTTTTGTAACGTTCAAGTAATTTATCAATAATTGAAGTTGATAAATTATAATCATCAAGTTCAGAATATATTACAGCTCTATGATAATTTTCCTGAAAGCGTGATAACCATACAGGGCATACTCTTAAACCACAACCTTTAACCTTACAAAGACTTATTGCATCTTGATTAAGAAAGGCTTGATATGGATCTTCCAGAGCTTCATACATAGCTGCCACTTGACCTTTAGTAAAGATAGATTCAAGAAATTTTCTCTGTCCAGCTTTATCAGCAGTATCAAGCGTTATATTAGAAGTAAACATTTCTATATTATACTGATCACCATATTTAGAATCTGTAGTAAAAGTACAAGTAGCTTTATACTGTTCTCCTTCTATTACAGTAGGCATTTCACCTTTCATTATAGTATGGTCTTTATCTGTTTTTAACTCACCTTCTAATATTTTATCTATATTACATGCTATAATGCCCCAGTTATTCTTAAAGAAAAGTATTTTTTTAACTGTGCATTCGACCTTGATACGGTCATCTGAATTTTTTTTCGACATTTTATGTCACCTTATATTAATTGTACTACAAACCTAATTGCCCACAGATAATATACCACATATAGAGGTTTATGTCAATAGTTATTTTGTTTTACTGTTAAATTAGTTTACGTAAAATTTCCTATAAAATAAATAGAACTAAGGTGTGGTTTTCACACCTTAGTTCTTTCCTGTTGAAGCTCAAGAGAACCGTCTGGATTGACGGATAAAATTCTGTTAAGAGTATGAGCATATACAGTATCACTATAATTCCTTAGAGTAAAAATATCTTCTCTACGAAAACCAGCTGCTACCAATAAAGTTCCTCTAGTAAACCAAGATTTTTCAACAATAGTTTTTCCACCTTTATTATCTGGTTTAGAAATAGCCCTGTTATAAAAAGCAAACGCTTCCTTATAAAGCTTAAGATTTACTACTCCATATTTTGTAAGTAAACTAACAGTATGATGCGTAGAATCTGATTCAAGTACTGTACCAGCTACTCTATAAATAGTGTATTTAGGTAATTCTTTATATTCACCGTCAATATATCTTGTATAAGTTTCGTAAGCTACTGGTTCTTCTGGAAGTTCAAAATAATTAACTATACCGTATTCTTCTTCTTTAATGTCTTCAAGTTCATGTTTTTGATCATAATAAGTAAGTGCTTGCATACTCCATTTACTCTCATTACCAGAAGCATATTGTTTCCACGTAGATTCAAACATAGCATTGTTATATTGTTTAACAGCTTCTTCAGATATAAACCAATCTTTTAAAGGTTGAAGTAAACTATCTACTTCTTTAGTAAATTTCTTTTCAGACACTACATAAAATCCATTTTGTATTTTTACAACAGATTCTTCTGTAAAATGTTCTTCAAAAAATTTTTGAGAATTATCATCAAGAATATAATATCTATCATGATAACCACATTTAGGAATTTTTTTATCTGTATTAATATAATTTTCTACAAATCCTTCTTCATCAAGTACATATTTTTTAAAGTTGATATATTTAATACATATTTGTAAGTCATCTGGTATAATATTATATTCTTGTATAGCCCCTAATTGCGCTAATGTAAGTTTATCTACAGGTTTGATTTGATATCTATAAAGATATTTTTTCATAGTTTCAAATCTATCTTGAGAATCAAGATTAAGAAAACAACCAGCTTTAATTAACATAAGCATTTGAGAATTCTTAACCAATTTAGTGTCTATCATACGTGTGCAAAAATCTTCAAAAGAAGTATAAGGACGATTAGCAATAATTAATTTACATACTTCATCACCTATACCATTTAAACTTTTAAGTCCATATATAATAGCATTATGTTCAATATCTGGAGCGAAACCAAATTTCGCAGTATTAATATCTGGATTAAAAATTTTAATACCTCTATGTTGCATACCTGCAATTGCTCGTCCAACAGATCCATAATCAGTACTTCCTTCAACCTCTTCATCTGCCATACTATCTGTTATAAGATTAGCACAATTCCATAGAATAATCGGATACTCAGGGTTTGCAGCCATATTCATTTCTTGAACAGCAATTGTTGAATATCCTAAAATATGGGGGAGCGAGAAGGAATAGTTTAGCTGAGGAGTTATACATTCCTTCCAAATATAATTTAATAAATTCTCACTAGCTCCATTATTAAGACCAGCTTCAAAAAATTCATCATGAGCTTGTTTTTGTAAATGTATCTTTTTCTTTGCAATGAGTTTACGCAAAGAACTCGCCTGTTTCATTGAATAATTTGCTATACGACTATCCATTGAAAGCATCATAACCTCTTCTTGCATAGAAGCGCAGCCTGATACAGGAAAAAGATACTCTTCCATTATTTTAATTTCATCATCAGTAAGATTATATGAATGCATACAATCATACCATTGAGATATATCATTCTTGTATCTTACATACCTATCAAGAGGAGTTTCTTCACCAGGTTTACCAGCAAGACGCATTATAGCGTTTGCTGTACCTAATTCAGTTAATGATCTAGGTTTTATTTTTGCAATAGCACTCATGCCAACTTGAGTCATAAACTGAAAAAGATTTATAATCTCATGTTTTTCTGCCATTTCCCACATGTGTACGTCATCATAATCAATTACATCTGGCGAAAAATATTTATCATATGTGGCTTTCAATGAACCTTGGTCTTCAATATAACCATACTCTATCATTAAATCCATACACTGATGCATAGTATCAAGATTAACAATAGTAAGAAAGTCATATTTAAGACCGCCACAATAGGTTGAATCATCCATATCAAACTGAGTTGTCGGTAAACCTTTTGGAGATTTCATCATACAGTTTAATTCGGTATAAGGACGTTCAAATATAATAACTCCAGAAGCGTGTACAGTTCTGCCACAAACCATTCCTTCAATGGTAAGAGCCATATCTAATAATCCTGGATACTTATTACATTCATTTATAAACTCTTTATTAGGAGCATTATCTTCATCACCATTAACCATTACTGATAAAGACGTAGTTTTACCACGAACTGAAGATATCATACTTGCAATATACTGAGCTTCATCTACAGAAATTCCCATACCTCGACATGAAGTAAGAATTGCTGATTTAGAACCTTCAGTTTTAAAAGCACATATATTAAGTACTCTATCTTCTCCAAATTTTCTACGTGTTGCTTCTATTATAGCAGATCTTTTTGATTTTTCCGAATCTATATCAACCAGTTATACCGCTAGTTTCCTAGTACTTTAACTTCTTTTATAAAGAACGGCTTAGACTATATCTTATACCTAATAGGTATTCTTGCACTTCAAATGGTAGCTTTTCCATCTTACGTCCCTCTGGACTAGTCGTTTGACCTTTCTGTAATTAATACAGACTTGGCACAGGATTACCATATGTCGATTCGGTAACACTTAGGCTTCCCCTGTTAGCATTACTTTTATCTATCATTTCCTATAGATCCTATACGTAAGTAACACACCTTATTGCAATCTAAGTTCACAAGACTTAACATCAATCATTACTGATTGACTCGACAATTTATTTCCCTGTTAATTTTTTATATTCCAGATATTTCTCATATTTTCTATCTAAATAAATCGAACTATTTTCATACATCATATTTAATATATTCATACATTGTATATTCCCACTAAAATTTAAAGTATAATTATTTGTTTTTCTTTCTGGAAATCTTTGTATAAGTTTTAAATCTGGTTTTCTAAAAAATGATTTTATACCATCAATCATCTCTTTTGTACCTGTAAAACTAACTGTCATTTTTAAATATTTACCATAAGAATAAAAATGAGTCATTGATCCATCACCATCAAAATAACCACGGATAAAATGAATCATTAAATTCTGCGGTATAATATCATATGTTGGAAAGGTAAGTGCAAAAGTCTTTTTCATGCCACATCCTTGTTTAATCAAATCATCTGTTAATTGTTTACTTCTAATTAACAATCTTGAATATGGATGAATTCCAAAGGAACTTTTTGCATCATACTGATTTATATTACCATCAAATACAAGTGTATTTTTTAACTTATAAAGATGTTCTTCATCTTTTCTCTGTAATGATAATCCCATTATTGCATGACTATTCTCATATCTATATTGACGTGTAATAAAGCCATCAGCATACATAAATCCTAACCAATATGCTTTTTCTTCAGTATCAATATTTGAAAAGAAATCTTCATTTTTACATGTATAAAATATTTTATGATGTGATAACGATATCTTTATATTTTTACTACGTAAAAAATTTTTTATAACTTCTACACCAACATTAAATTCTTTAGCTATGGATGTAGCAGGATGTTCTTTATTTAAATATTGATTTATTATATAATTTTCTTGTTCTTCATTAAAAACATATTGATGTCCTTGTCCAACACGTTTTAATGAAAAATCTATGTTTTAAACATACCGCCATTCTCCTTTCTTCAATTTATTATTTTTAAACAGGGAAAAATTCTATCTGGCATCTCAGGTCTACTTTCATGAAGGTGTCTCCAATAGGGTATTTTAAACCTATAAGAGTTTATTTGCTGTAGACCAATTAAATAACATACATAAAATGCTGCTACACTACCTCTAGCATCTCCCACTAAAGAATTAGCATCATTCCACATCATATCAACTAAGCTTTTAGCTGTTATATAATAACTTGCTATATTATCATTAATCTTAATACTACTTTCCCATATAGCTCCAAGCTCATCATTAATACGTGACATCATATCTCTTTTTATTTCAGAAGTAAGATCTTCTTTATATTCCTTATTCCACCAACCATCTTCTATACATTGTAAAAAGTACCTATCATAAATATTCTCTGAATATGCAAATTTTTTAATATATTCATAATCTTCATAAGTATTTTTAAAACTATGTTCTTGTGTAAATTCTGGTAATGGAATTTTAGGCACTTCTTGAGAATGTTCAAGATCAAAAAATTCTATTCTATCAGCAATTTCAATAGTATTTAACAAGGCTTTATCTACTGCTTCACTACCTATCTGTTTATCCATCCATTCATGAATTTCTTCTGAATCCATAAAATAACAAGTCTTATAAAACTCAGCTGTCTCTCTAGAATCATCCTGTCTACTATTTAAATATGCTTCATGAATTTTAAGATATTCTTTTGAAGGCATATGTGCATCTGTTGTAATTATTCTTTTTATTCCTAATTCTTCACCTATTTTTTCATAAGTTTGATTAATTAATACTTGAGCTTCACAATCATTAGGTTGCATCTCAAGAAAAAAATTCTCAGGAAGCGCTACCAATTGACACCATTTTATAAACTCTTTAAGTTTATCTATTTTATTATTAATTACCCAATAAGCAGCTTCAGACCCAGCACAAGCTGTACTGAAAATAAGATGACCTTTATCATCTCCTATAATTCGTTCTATTGCACTTTTTTCTATAGGTACACGTTCCATTAAACCAGTTCTAAAACTATTGCTCCATGCTTCAGAACTTATCCTTCTTAATTGTTCATGTCCTATTTTATCTTTACAAATAAGAATAAAATGAAAAAACTGAGTAACACCAGACTGATAATGATCACGTGTTTCTTCAAGTGAATCTATAAGATATATTTCATCTCCTAAAAATATTCTTATATCACTTTCTTCTTCTATTAACTTCTTCTGCATTTGAATCATTTTTATATGTCCACTAAGACTTTCATGATCCGTAAGTGCAAAACCACCTAATCCAAGTTCTTTAACTTTTTGTAACATTACTTCAGGCTTATTGACTGCATCAAGAAGTCTTAAGTTTGAATAGGCGCTATGTGAATGTAAATTATAATAAGGTATTCTATCCAACTCTCCCCTTACCCCCTTTCACATTATTTTTAAGCCATCTCATAAGGATATACCTCCTTTCATTATATAATATGTATGTTATTATATTTTACTATTTATATATAAAGAAGTCAAGAACCCCTGTCCTTGACCTCTCTATCTTTTTTACTCTCCCCTACATTCAACGCCATATATTTCTATATTTTTACGTTTATTTCCGCATAATTATGCTTTTTCGCACTATTCTACGCCCTTTTACGCTCTAAAAAACCTTATAAAGCCCTATACAACCTTATACAGCTTTATAAATCTCTATACTTCTTCCAGTATAGTATATTCTCCATTTAATACACTCATGTATTCTTATCCTTTTTCTGTTCAGCTATCACTTCAGCCTCTCTAGCTAACCAAAATTCAGAACCATAATAATCATCAGTAGCTTCATCAAAATCTTCTAAATCATCTAATTCAGGACCACCACACATCAGATCACATAATTCTTCTTCAGTTAAATTCTCAAATACCATTCCCATATTTCGTTACCTCATATTTATATGTGCATATTTCTTTACTTAAGTCACATTTACCACATGGTAATTCATATTTACATTTACTTTCGTTAACAATAGATAAAGATTGGTTTTTAAGCATATATTCAACTTTACTATTAACCTTATCTTTTTCACGTCTTTTATCTATTTCTCTTTCAATAACTTCTGTTAAAGCACGACTTATTAGTTCTGCTTGATCTTTATATATCATAAAAGGAAGCAATTTTTCTTTTGTATCAACTGAAGATACATTAAAATAATAAAATTTTTCTTGTAAACCTTTTAAAACTACAAATTCTTCATCTGTTAATGTCATTTTTTATACCTCTTTAAAAGAAAAACTGTTTATAAATATAATCCTTATATGCGTCTAAAGCTTTATCTAAATCTTCAGTTTTTATATTTTCTAAATTTATTGTTAACTTATATACAAACTGTATATTATATTTTGTATCATGAAATTTAATGAAATAGCATCCATTCATAGGGATTTCAAAATCGACAGCTTCACTAATAAAAACAGTAGCCATTACTTTATTAGATAAATAAGAAGCTATATCTTTTATCGTTTGTACTTTCTCTAAATAATTCATTCCTATCATAAATTTATAATCATTCCTCCTCTTTATCTTTAATAAGAATAGAAGTAATATCAGTTACATGCTCTCCAGTCTTTTTAATACCTGTTAACCCCTTAAAGCTATATTTTTCCATAGTCTTTCTGCCTAATGCAAAATGCCAAGTATCCACTTTACCCAAATATATAAACGGCTCATCTATAGTTTTAGGATATACGCAAACATCACCTACTTCTATTTCTTCTTGTTTTTCTTCTTGAGTTTTTTCTATATGATAATATTGTTCAAGTAAAAAGATAACGTCTTCAAATCCTAATGTGTTTAATATTTCGTCTAAACCAACATTTAATTCACTAGAAAATCCGAAACATTCTTGCTTTTCAGAAACGGTCATTTTATAAATTTTTAATATAGCATTAGTTGCTTTTGCATAGGTATCCTTTTTTCCATCATTAAATCCTTCATTATATGATTTCATTTCTGCACATTGGATATCTTTTAAAATATCTTCTTTATAAAAATCTATATTAGCTTCTTTACCATATTCATATCCTTGGTCATAAGCTATATTTACTATGTTTTGTATAGAATTGCTTATTCCTTTAATTTCTTTATTAACTTTTTCCTGTGTAATAATATTCATCATATTTTATCCTCCTCAATTAAAGAATTACTAATGCAAACCAAGTTATTATTATCTGTATAATATGTATTGTTTGATCTACTATTAAATTAATTTTATACCTATTCGCTTTTAAATCGTCTACAATAGTATGTATAAGCCAATTAATACAAAAACAGATTAAAAAAGGATAATGTAACTCTTTTATTTCTATTAAATATATAATAAGTGGTAACATAATCATAAAAGTCCAACTGAAAGCATGTTCAATTAAAGCTACAATATAATCATGTTTATATAACTTATTAGGAGCGTTTTCTTCCCACCAAGATTTTTGTTTTAATTTTGCAAGTATCCCCTGTAAATAATAATCATCTACTATATGAAGAAATAACATAGTTAATAATATAAGTATTCCCATTACTCTTCCTCCATAACTTTTCTAATTTCTTCTTCTTTCCATTTAACCTGATTCTTCAAATTCTCTAACTCTCTATTTAATCTTTCTAATAGCGCTTCTTTATTCTTTTTGGCACCATTTCTTACATAATAATGTTTACTAAATTGAAAACCACCACTATCTAAAGCAACATGCCAACGATCCTCTTCATTATAATCCCAAAAATCAGGAGGACTGACTTTATGCACATCATTCATATCAAACAAGAGTTCAAACTTATCAAAGTTCTTATCTGTTAATTTAACTCTTAATCCATCACAACCAGTCCAATATGTATCAACCATGTAATACAAATCTTTTTCTTCGTAATGTCTGACCTTGAAATTCCAGTTAATACAATGATATGGATTATCTCTTCTCCATGATTCAATCCAAGAAGGAACTGGATCACAATGATAGATTCCTGTCATACAAAGTTTATTTATATTCTCCTGTGAAAGACTCATTTGCGACTCCTTCTAACTTCATCTGTCAATTTATCTATTGATTCTCTTAACTTTCTTATCTCAATCGGAATATCTCCAATAGCCATAAGTGGACGTATAATGAGATAACCACAGAGTAATAAAATAATAAATAACAAAATCCAAGCAACAATTGTTTCTTTAACTCCCATACGTATCCTCTTTTCCTATATTTTTATAGTTTACAAAACTGTAATAGTCTTCAACCTTAACTCTATCTATCAATAACACTTGCCCAGATTTTATTAAAGGTGTTTCAACTGGTAACAAATTGTCACCAGTTGAAGTTGTCATTATTTCTTTAATGATTTCTTTATCATTCGGATGATAACAAAGAGTATAAGGTCTGTTAATCAAATCCCATTTATGTATTGCTGCCTTGATATCTTCTATTGTAAATGGTTCTATCATCTTATCCATCTTGATCACCTATGAAATTGTACATTTATTGAGTATTTCTACTCATTCGTTATAAATTCACTATAACTGGGTGTAAACCCACACCCTGTATCCCCTCTACAAATGCATTAGGGAATGCTTTCATCATTATTTGGTACGCTCCATTAACATCAGCATTTATCTCTGTACCATCATTTGCTACGAAGAGTCCACGATATTTCCTCCTTTCTTTGTTGTAATTCTCTTTACAAGGCTTTTCTCTATCCAAAAAACTTGTTCCACTTGTATATGCTTCATTAACTTCTATAAACTTTATTCCTCTATCTTCGCATTTATACTTTAATTGGTTAATCAAAGTAGTATGTGGAATCGACACAAAGTTCTGGTTATTTTTCTTTCCCATATCGCTTTCCTGTTTCCATCCAATATTATGTCCACACACTATAGTATCAATGCCATTCTCTACACACCAATCACAAACATATTTTGATGCTTTATGTAAATAATCTACTACTTTATTGTTTCTCTTATTAGTTAATTTGGTCATTCGCTTTGAATTATGCTTATTTGTCTTTACTATTAAATCTGACTGTATATCTGCTTTCTTCTTATTATAATATGCATTCATTGATTTTAATGGCTTTCCATTTATAACAAATGGCTGTTTATTACAATTAGTCACAACTGTCATAAGATTATTAATACCTAAGTCTATTGATGCTATGTTATTATTCTTTTCTTTTTTTTCTTCAATTTCTGTCTCATATATTATTTCAAAATAAATCTCATCATTCTTTGGCACAAACCTTGAAGATAGTATCCTATTATCAAAATCAAGCTTAAAGTGGTTGTTCATATATTTTAATGGTTTCCAACAAAAGTATACATATCCATCTTTATTCTTAACTTTGTTACTATCAAGACCTACAACCTGTCTTCCCTTTTCTTTATCTAAATATCCAGGCAATTTAGGTTTTCCTGTATACTTAGAAGGATTCTTTTTCCAATCTTTTATAGCTGCAAGGAAACTTTTCCATGTATTTGCTAAGAGTTTTAATGTAGCTTGTCCAACATTGCTACCTAATGCTTTATAAGGATCAGAGTCTATACATAATTTACATAAATCATAATAATTATAAATATGTGCAGTATCTCTTAATCCCTGTTCTTTTTCCTTAGTAGTTTGAATAAATTCTTGCCTTACTATATAATTTGCTAAATTATATAAATTTTTAGATTCCCAGCAAAGATTATCTACCTGTTTCCATATATCTGATTTCTTTTTTAATCTAAAACGAATTACTCTGGTAGTTTTCATATAATCTCCTATAATTACATATATCCAAAACACGCAAATCATCCGATGTTAAGGTTTGGAATACTTTAAAATTACATATATCCAAAACGAATATAAGGGCAAGATACCAACCAGACTGGGTTTGAAATACTTTAAAATTACATATATCCAAAACCCCAAAATATAATTTTCAAAGTACTCTTTATGTATAAATACAACGGCTAAAACCCATAGCCTTTACCATATTTTATTACGGATGCATATAAACTTTATATATTATTTTGTTGATATAATATATGAAGTTTATGTATCTCTGATTAAACAGAGTATAGGTTGCGGTTTACAACCAGTGGATTTATCCACGAATAGAATTATTCCAATAAATTATTCTTTCATCAATATTTATATTCTGTGTTTGGAATATAACCGACAATAGAATTATTTTCGATAATAACAAATTCTGTAATTAAATCCTCACACTCATTCAATCCTCGTTCTTCATATTCATCTGATTCTTCATTATATTTTATGAACCAAGACTCAACGGAATCGTCACATGACGTGTTCTTAAATACGAAAAATGGAAATTCTTCTTCGTTAAGGTTTTCTATATCCGTTGCAATTTCATTCCAACGTTCAATAATATGATCTCTTTTTAATACAGAAATATTATCTTCGTCAGATTTGTCATACTTATTGTTGATTTTTAAAAAGTCTCTAATACAATCAGCTATTATATTTTTGTCTTTTGTTTTAAAAATCCCTTGGTTGGATAAATCCCAAAGTACTCTATCTACTAAAAAATCAGAGCTATTCAAAATATTATTAATACTGTCCCAAACCTTTTGACCATTAAGACCTATAACATTTTGAATATATCCATATTTTCTTGGTAATAATTTGTCAGATAAAACACTCCAAACAATCGGAGAAAAATACCATGAATTCTTATATTCAATAATTTCTTTACCTTTATAATCTTTTGTAATTCCATATAAACTACTATAACTCATATTTGTCCTCCTATAAAAGTTTTATTTTATTTGTTTTCAAATTCTATTGTTTTTTGTAATAATTTGCTCCAAGTATCAAAAATATCATCTACTGCTTTTCCTATTATATTAGGAGGATCATATTTACCTAAAAGCATATCATTTATTTTTTGGTTAAAAACAAAATTCATGCATTCTTCTAATACTAATTCAGTTATTTTATTCATACAGTCCTCTTATTTTTATATACAAATCCATAGCAGCTTCATCTGGTGTTTCACCAACACCATATATAAAATCTCGTCTTCTATATCTTATATCATCAAAAAATTCACTAGCACTATTATCATCCGCACAAATTTCTTCTGGAACTTCATCAGGATCAAGATTCCATGCAGTAAATATACCACCAGAATATACTCCAGTGTATCTATCCATTACTATTGTAAGGGGGTACAATTTTTCATAAACTTCTTTTATATCCATAGACACCTCCAATAAAGAATTTATTTTATACTAACTTTTTGCCACATACAGGACAATAATTTATTAACGTTCTAGTATCTTCGTTGTAACAATTATCTTCAACTTTACTGTATAGATAAAAATTTATAATATCTTTGTATATAACATTATATGGCATAGTGTCATCATAAGAGCTTAGTTGTAACCATTGACTAAGTTCTTTTTCATCAGTAATAATATTAGAACATAATGGACACATATATAATCCCCCAAAAAGCAATTTATTTTAATCGTTACTATACATAGGAAGTTAATCAATAACTGACAACTTCCTATGCACATAATTAAACTAAATTATTCGTCATCTTCATCTATATCATTTGAAGAGTTGAGCATATTCTGCAATTCCTCTAAGGACTTTTCTTTTAATGCAGCATCCTGCTTATCAGCCATTATTTCAAGAATCCTCTGATTTTGAGCCTTTTTTTCAGCTGCTTTCAGTGCTTTTTCTCTTGCAATCAACTTATCTGTGAAGATAGTCTTAATAATATCAATCTTATTTGATAATTCTTTATCTTCTTTAGATGCGGTCTGCAAAAGTGATTCTTCCTGAGAATTTTTCTGCTGAGATTTCAAATTCTTATAAATCTTATCTAAATCCTCCACAGAAAGTTCCCACAGATCCTCTACAGTAAGTTGCCCTTTAAAGTTAAATCTGTACTTCTTCTTTGTTGCTACCTTAAATAAATCTACCATTTTTAATCCCCTTTCTATATTAGAATTTTACTTTTAAAACTCTCTCTGTAGAGCCTTTTACTTTTACAACAAGGTCATTTCTCAATGTAGAACTAAATCCTATACCCGATAACTGATCATTCGCATCTTTTACATGAGCCTTAGATGATAAAGCTTCCATTACTTTTCTATGCTTAGGATAAAGTTCTTCGTTTAAGAATTCATTATACCATGCATTAGGCAACTCAGGATTAACACAATCTTTAAGCATAAAGAAATAATGTTTATTGCCTATCCCATTCTGTTCATCCCAGTAATTAGGTGAATAACATAATACTGATACAGGAGTAAATTCATTTGTTTTAATACCCCACACTTCTCTACTTGAACAATTTGATGGAAGTTTTTCTTTAATAGTAAACTTCCCATCTTTTAGTATTACTTCTGCGACCTGTACCTGCTCATTCTGACGAAGCTCTTTAGTATAATCAAAAGAATAAATTTCACCATTAAATTCTATCTCAGCTCTAAACCCAGATCTTCCTCCTCTATTGGAATAACAGTGAACAAAAAACTTATATGTCCCTTCTTCCATCCTCTTAATATCAGGCCATGTGATATTTTCTACGGCTGGAACACCTTTAGTAGGATTTATTATATCTATGTCAAGATTACCTCCTGTACGCCAGTTTATCTTATTACTATAGTAAATTTCATTACCCCCAGGTTCTTTACAATGAGCATCTTCATCGTTTTTGTCCCACTCATCTGCATCATTCCACTGTATAGAAAACCTCAATACACCATCAACTTTACCACCAGCATTTTTTACATTCTGTTTCACCATTGAATCAGTCACATTTCCTGAGTATGCCCAAGAGAAATTATTATTCCACTTAAACATTGTCTTTGCATCAGCATTACAAGGAGCTATAAGTGATATGAAATTTGGAATATGTCTTCCTTCAACGTAAGCTTCTATTTCTGAAGCTGTAGGAACTACATTACTTATGAACTTCTCTATTGAAATTTCTTCCACCCTATCAAACTTCTTAGGAGAGCCTTTTGTCTCTTTCTCAAGCTCTTCAAATAAACTAGTTGCCCCACCCTGTATTCTACTTGACATTTCCCTATTGCTGAACAGTATATTATTTACTGTTATGTCATCAGCATTTGCATATCTTCTCTCAAGAGAATCAAGATATCCAAGATCCGTAATTGTTTTCTGAGCATCCTCAAGCATTTTCTTTGTAAAAATAGGTTTCGACCTCTTGTAGTTCTGAGGTGCTGTCACTGACTCATACTTACGAACTGCTTCTTCAAGATCTACATTATTCGACACATCAATCAAAAGAGTACCTATAGCTGTATTACGAATCTTTGCAGTTGCCTGGTCAACCTTTAATGACATATCCCATACGAATAACTCTTTGCTGTAGTCATCCAATTTATCATAGTCTTTCTTTAAATCTTTGAATTTTGTGAGAATATGTTTGTACTCATCTCCTTTATACAGACTTCCTTGATTTATAAGATCAAGAACTGTAAGTACAGAATCCTCTGTAAGTTCATCGAGAGATCTCTTGAACACATTTCTTACATCTCTATACTCACCTCTTTTAGAGTCTATTGTATCTCCATACCTATCAGCAAACACCAAACTTTTAGGTAACTCAAGGTAGAAATGATCCCACTTTATCACCTTTCCTTCTTCTGTTTTCATCATGTTATAGTCTGTACCTACTGATGAAAATTTTGAAATATAAACGTTTGTGATAGGATGCTGTTTTACATAATCTGATAGAACTTTTGTTACGGTAGACCATTTAGGTTCTTCAGAATCAAAATCCCATATTGATACAAGTTTACCATTTTTGATAGCCACTACATTTCCTATAGACTTAATAAAATGTCTGCAACACGAACAGTCAAACTCTCTTCTTACTTTAAAAATTTTATTATCTTCTGCTGGAATAGCATCAAGATACTTATTCCAGAGTTGATCTTTATCCAATTCTACTTCAAAAAGGTGTTCATTTTCCTCACACATCTTTTTAAAATGTTTCTCAAGTTCCTGTTTAAATGGTTTAAATTCTATACTCATGATTATGTTTCCTTTCTATTAAAATTTTTTTATTTACAACTATTTATTCTGTGTCTTAAATTTTCTTCGTTTCTATGTATTACTACTTCAGGATGATCACCAATAACACAATAAATCAATTTTAATTCTTCAAATGCCTTATCATAATCTCCCTGATTTAATTTCAAACTTCCAATTATCGCCCATAAAGGGAAACCATATTCACGAAGTTTTATAACAAGATCTCTGTTAAACATTATTTCTCCAATAAAATATTCTTTCTAATGCTTCAAGGGCTTCTTTCTTTACTCATATTATCTTTCATTAAATCAACTTTTTATTCCGAAATCACTCTATTTTCGAACTTTTTATAAGCGTCTAAGTACCACTCTTTTTTGTCTCCGTTGTATGTTAATTCGTAGTACATACCATCATAAAGTGTACTGGAAATTAGATACTTCCAGTTCTGCAAGGTCTTGCACTTCCATACCGTATAAACCTCAAATGCTGTTTCTGGGTCTGATTTATCCAGATGCCCCCAGATATAATTCCTTACAATTTCTAATGCTTTATTATCCATACAATCTCCTCCAATAAAATCAATCTTCTATTCTATAGTTTTCCAAGCAACTATCGCTGAACGGTAAAAGTAATCAGGATCACCGTCAATGCAATCTCCTCTAGTTCTATATTTTCCACCTTTATGCATTGTTATCGTTCCTACATACTCTCTTTGAGGAAGGAGAAGACAATCATCAGCAGATAGTAATTTTAATGGAGTATCTAAAGGCGCTTTTTCTAAATTATAATTCCATTCCACTTTTATTGTTCCCCCTATTAAAGCTAAATGGATCAACAAAGCCAAATTCATCATAATGATTGTCCATCTGATTTAATACATTCACTATCTGATTAAAATGTCTTCCTGTTTTCTCCAAAACACTTTTAAGATATTCACCTACAAATTTCCCATCTGCTCTTAAGCAATAATATGAACCATTTGATTTAGCCACAACAATATATCTTTCTGTATTATGTAGTACTTCATCACCAATTTTAATTTCTTCTTTACTCATTCTACTTACCTCCTTTTAAAATTATTCCCATCCATCTTGAACCATTCTAGGTTTATATTCATGATCTGTATATCCTTCTCCTTTACATAAATCACATACTACATCCTTATATGCTGCTTCATACACGAATCCACTATCAGGAAGTCCACTCGGATAACCGTTGTACTCAACAGTTCTAAAGCCTCGTCCATTACATTTAGGACACCTATATATTTTATTCCCTTGTACCCTTTTTAACATTTCTCCTAATGTTGTATTAGCGCCATATGTAACTACAAGTGCTTTTATATCTTTTATAAACATTCTTACTCACCCCCATCTTTCATATATGTTCATATTTTCAATCGAATTAACTTCTTTTATTCTTCTTCTACTACTATCTTAAATAAACTTCTATCTCTCTGATCAGCTACACAAGTAAAGACAACATGCAAATCACAATATCTACCAGAACTAACTTGAATAGCTTGCTCATTTTTATCCATTGCATAAGTACTGTCATCTTTTACTTCGACAACTTCCAGATGTGGAATTGCCTGTGTAATTATTGATGCTTTCTTATCACCGTAATTAATTCCATAATTTATAAAACAAGGCTTCCCATCTTGCAGCCAAGTAGCCCAGTCAAAATACATTGTTCCACAGTATTCACACTTTACTCTGTATGGATCTATAACAGCTCCACAGTTAGGACAGTTCTTCATTTTGTCTCCTTGTTTAACATTAATTAATAAAATTCTAAATACGTTATTAAAAGATTATTCTTTTTTCTATTGCATTCTCTACGGCTTTCATATCTTGAGCAATCTTAATCGCTTCTTCTTTATTATGAGCAAATATTATATAGTAATTTTCGTATACAGTTCCATTACAATTATATTCTTCCCATTCGTAAGGATTACAATATTCGACTTCCCATTCACCATAACTATTATCTACTTTGAACTTAATCAAATTAGTCTTTAAATCATCTGTATCAAATTCATCATAAAAAGCTTCACCACCGTAATGATTGTCTGATATGGCTTCGCATATCTGCTTGGCTTCTTCTTCTGAAGTAACTACGCCTACTATAAACTTACTAGAATAAATTCCTTTTTGAATTACATACACCTTCATACTTATCTCCCAAAATAATCTTTATTCTTCTTCAGCCCTCAGAGGAACAAGCACAGAGTCACCAACATATTCAAATTCATTCTTGCTTTCCATAGAAAAAATGAAAGCAGTCCCGCTTTCGGGAACAGGTACACCAATCAAATATCTGACATCATTATCATACTTTTTAATCTCATTTATATATCCAAAACAGCCACACCACTTATGATTCTCAGTAAACTGTACTACATCATCAAGTTTGAAATTTCTCATTTATTCCTCCTATAAATATCTCCTAAATCCAATCAATGTAATCATCTAACATATTATTATCGTCTGCCCAATCTTGAATTACACCCTCAAGAGTATCATGTAATTCCCTAGCAAAACTCATAAGTTCTTCTCCATTAGTTACAGTTCTACTATCTGACAAATCATTCAAGAAAGAATAAATACTTTTTTTAAATTCTTCATAGTCCTTCATCAAACGTTCCTCTTTTTTATATTCTATTGCTTCACATATTATGTCATGTAAATATGGAGTAAATATAAAATCAAATATCTCCATTTTTCATAATCCCCTTATTAAGGTTAATTACTGTTAAATAGTTAATATTATCTAACTTGTAATTATAAGTTTTAAATTCTTCAACCTTTTCTTCAACCTGAACAGAATTCCAATCTAAAGCCTGACCACATTTACAACAATACTTAATATTCTCTTTCTTTTGTCCTGTATTAGTAATATGCCTTTTACAAGTAGGACATCTAAGCGTTTCTTTAGTTTTAAAAAGAGCTTTAGGTATTTGTTTTTGTAATGCATCTAAAGCTGTATATAATGCTTCATCTAATAATTCGTTTTTAAAGGTAGGATAATACTCATCTAATATAAGTCTATAAGATTCTTCTGCATCCATAATAATTATTACCTCATAATCCTGTTTGACAACTAATAAAGTTAATAGATCCTGTACCTTCTACATAACAGTAGAATTCATGATTTATATTCATAATAAATCCTCCTAGAATACAATACAATTCTTATCTTTACACCACATAGACACTTCTTCACTAGAAGCTTCTTTGCAATCTTTTTTATCAAATCTTACATTTATAAATCCATATCCTTCAGCAAAATGTCCAATCCAATTGTCATTTTCTTCAGCATTAACAATTATTAATTCAGCATTATAATAGTCTCTTGAAATATCTCCAAGTTGATGAATCGCTTTGCCATTCTTACGAAGAAACATATATTTTGATTCAAATGTATTCATATACTTATTTCTCCTTATTAATTTCCTCCAAATTGTAAATCTGATCCACTAAATTTCTACATTCCTGTTGAACATATTCTAAAGTCCTCACTTCATATCCATCGTATAACCACTTATCTTCTAACCTATGACGAACCATTTCGTTATCTCCCCAAGTCTTTTCAAGTAATTCATAATCTGGACAATCTCCAGCATGTCCACAGTCAAATCCAAGCCACCAAAGGTCACTATCTACAGGATGATGTGAATCTTTACCACCGTCTTCATAAGTAATTCCACCATGAACATTAAAGAAATAACCTAATTCAACTAAATTATCAGGATCTTCACAAGCAAGTATAAATGATGTGATAGGACTTCTTTTATTTGTATCTTTTTCATTTTCAAGCATTTCTTTAATAGAAACCTTAACTTGACTATGATAATTTTTTCCGTATAAAGAATGTCCTTCTGGAACTCCTACATAACCACAACGATGACCTAAATCAGTAAAAGTTGTTACACATCTATATCCTTTATATTCAAAATCTGATTCAATAATTTTCATGTTCATCTCCTAGTTCTTTTCATTATTCATTCTTTTCTTTACCTATTATTTTATTTCCATATTTCCAAGCTATTAATAAACCTATTATCATTGGTATAGTATCAGCTATAAAAGCAATAGCATTCTTAGGGAATTTAACAAGAAGAGGTATAGTATATAGCATACATTCTATGCCTGTTTTAATAATTCCTACTCCAATAAAAACAGCTACAACAGTAATGATTATATTTATAGGTAATGACTTTATTTTCTTATAAGAAATTCCACATATAATACCAATTACAAGTTGACCTAACATCCAACCAACTGGTATCCAACCAGATACTAATAAACTTTCAAATAAACAACCCACAACTCCTACTACACAAGCAACAGGTCCAAGTAAGTATAAAAATACTCCAAAAGCTATATACCCCAAATCTGTCTGAATATGTGATATAAGTGGTATCTTTACTGCCATTCCAAGCACAAAATATAAGGCTATACCTATTCCTAATAATGCTATTCTCTTTATATTATTCATTTTCTTCCTCCTCCTCATCTTCATCGTCTCTAAATCTAAGTAATTCACTAGGACTACCTTTGAATATAATTTTATCTTCTCCAAAATTAGTTACTTCAATAGTAGTTATATTATCAGCCATATCAGGTACTTTATCTTCATCAATGATTACTTTATAACAATAATCTATATACTCGTCACTACCATCTATCGGGTATATATATAAGCCACCTATTTTAACTTTTTTAAGAGCTATATATTGAGCAATAAGACAACCTATACCATTAGCAGCTTCTTCCATTGTTTCATTTTGTATTCCATTAATAAGTCTTCTTTTAACTAAAAAACGTGCTAAATCATGTCCTACTCCATCAATATATCCATCATATTGCTGGTATATCTTTACATAAGGTGTTTCTTTAATTCCTGTTTTTCTAATAAAAGTAATTGTAGATCTAGTTCCCATTGTTATCCTCCTAATCATTAAAATATATGTAAGTCCCCTTTTATTTTCTTATGCTTCAGACTTTCTTCATCTATCTTAAACAAAGGCATTCCCTGTTCATTAGTAACAGTAATATTCTTTATCTGGTCATTATTAAAAGTAATACCACCATTCTCTATTTTACCTGTTGTAGTAAAATAAACTAATACATTCTGGTTTTGCATCTTGTCTAAATCAAACATCATATTTATCACCTCAAATCGGTTCACCATGTTTCAACATATAATCATTCATTTTATCCAAATAATCGGCAAAATTCATTGCTTCTACTTCATTAAGCCAAAATCTATATCCGTTATTACCGCAATTATCAAATACTGTAAATTTAATATAATCACCTTTAGGATCAATTTCCCACTCAGAACCAGGTTGCCCCAAAGAAAAAGCTTTACTTATTTTCTTTGAATATAATGTACCTCTTATATATTTAGGTAAATCAGTAAGAATAGAGCATTCATCTCTATACATAGAGAATACATCAGTAGCAGATTCAATCAGTCCAGTATCTTTATCTTTTTCAAATCTTATAATAGAAAAAGAATAATAAACTTTATATACCCCATTCCAATTCATAGGAGGTTGTTCATCAAAGCTATGACAATGTGAATCATTAGGAAGAAATCTAAAAATTATCTCTTCATATTCATCATTAAGTAATGTAAAATCAAACTGTTGTATATCAGACATAACTATCTCCTTTATATTTAACAACAACTCCACCAGTAGTTACAAAAGTGTGGATATCCGTATCTTTATCATATTCAATACGTTCAGCTATAAAATCTCTAGTTTGTACGCTAATCACATTAGGATTAAATAAGTAATTACAGCGTCCTAATATATCTGGACCTTTCCACGGTTTTTTATGATTTAATACGGTTAAATTTACAGTAGCATCTTTATCCTCATATACTATATTTCCTCTATAATATACTTTCACCTTTTGGAAAGGATAAAAAGGATCTGTTATTGTGATTGGGTTCTTAGTCCATGTATTCTCAAAATAATGTATTGCTATAGTATTTTCTGTAATTAATCCTGACCTTACAGTAGGAAACCATTCTTCACCTAATATTGTAAAACCATCATCATAAGTATGTTTACTCTCCCCATAATAATCATACTTCTGATACATATTACGAATGAAGTTTTTATGAAGTACTGTACCTTTAGTTAATTCTTTAGCAGCTATATCATAAAGCCAAGGAAATCCATTTCCACAACCAAGTACTCCACTATCAGGTTCTCCTATATCAAATTCCGTTATAAAACCAGCATCTAAATCTCTTATTTCATCAAGTGATTTAAGTAATTGGACATCTGTATCAAGATAAAATCCGTTCCCTGTCCTTAATATTTCTAGTCTTGCAGTATTACTAACAGCTGACCAATTACCTTTTTCATAGCCTTCTATAGCGTATTCACTTATTGTATGGTCAAAGTTATCTTCATTTATTTCGACTATCTCATAGTCTGGACAAAACTTTTTCCAAGAAGCAATACATTTTTTATTTAGTTGAGTCATTTCACCATGACCAAACCAACAATAAAAGATCCTTTTATCTATCATTTTATTAAACCATCCTTATTCAAAAGGGTATCTTATCTGAAGGACGACCTATTACATTAGACATTTTTATAGTAATAGGACTATTCACATCTGTACAAAATCTAATGTCACTCTTAAATTCGGCAAATATATCTCTGGCAATATCTTCATTAAGAGTACTGTATAGACCAATAATATCACTGATATCATCGTCATAGAACTGAATAACTTCTTTCTTGAATATCATGTAATTTACATAGTTATCAAAAGGGTCTTTAATACTAACAATTTCTATAACATTTGGATTATCCTTAAATGCTGCACGAAAAGTATCTGCTATATCAGAAGTTCCATCATTAGGTGTAATTATATTAATTGTAAGCGATACATTACCAAAGCTTACGCTTTTAGGCATTAATTTATTAAGAGCTTCAGCTTTTTTAAATGAGGACACAAACATATTTAATGTTCTTTCATCCTCATCATACTTAAGAACTACTTCTTTATCCCCTTTAAATAATGCTCTGACCTTAGATACATAAACGACCCAAGGTGGTGACAGTGATTCATTCTTTTTTTCCATTTTAAAATTCTCCTTAAAAATTATTTTACAAATAAACTAATTACATATATAATTATGAGTAATATAGTTAATATACTTTGCACTATCCATAAAGGACTTAATACCCACATCCATGACCATGTTATTATATTATTTAACTTTAATAAAATAAAAGTAATAGTAAGCAGAACAGATATTGTTAAAGCTCTAGGAGTCATATAAATATGTATCTTTTTATCTTCTTTCATTGCTTGTCCTCCATAACTTCAATATAATCTTTCTGATCTGCAAACCAAAATTTAATATCAGTTCTAAAAGGATGCCAAGTATTCCAATGTATATAAGCACCCTTTTCAATAGAAAATACTACTTCTCCAGGATGTTTTGTTCCATCACGTTCTGTATATTCAAAAGTATCTCCTGTAAAAATTTTTCTATTTTTTTTATCACTATATCCTGTGAAAATTTTGTACTCTTTATAAGGAATAGATATAATTTCCCATTTAGACTTTTTTCTTATTTTTAGAACTAACTCTTCCATTACTATTATGCTCCTTATCATATTCAAGTACTAAATGAATAAGCTGTAAGATAAATATTAATAAGAATCCTATACTAGGAAGTAAAACTTTAAACCAAGACCAGTTCAACATTCCTAATACTTTTAAAACTATCAATGACATTGTAAGATATACGGTAATATATTCTATAAGACCAATGCCATCTGTCCATAAACTAAAATCTTTCATCCCATAAAACCTAACACATTTACTTTCTTAAAACCTGTTAAATCAACTACATAACCATTTGTTTCATTGTTATTCACATCTCTTAAAAGTATTAAATCACTAATACTAAGTGATCTGGCATGATAATCAAAAGGCATTTCATCAGAGACTTGAAAACTACCATATAATTCTTCAAGGAACTGAGTAGTATTCTTAATTGAATCTTTATCTATTTCTTTATAATAGACAAGAACATAATCTCTAAGATCCACTTCAGTATAATTAACTGGTCTGAAACAGCGTCTATTGCTAGTTGGTAACTGCCAAATATAGACTTGAATCATACTCTTTTATCCTCCAGTTCATAAACATATCGTGAATAATCAATAGCTTCTTCTGGTGAATATCCCATATCCATAAGATAAACTTGATAATTATCGCTACGTTTATATATCTTTTTTAATGTAGATTTACTGACAGTTTTATCTTCTTGTTCTGACAAATAATCTCTGTCATTCAAAACAATGTAACCACACCCCAAATGAGAATATATGGATTTGGTCTGGATAGTATAACTGAAAAATTTAGACCAATCTTTAGTAGTCTTATACTGTGACATATCCAAAGGATTACTATCTAAGTAGTTATAATACCCTACATATACTGTTAACTTTTTTAATTCATCTATGCCTACCTTTTCAAAGTAATCTTTAAAGTCTGCAACCCCTGTGATAGTACTCATATAAATCCCCCTAATTGCCAAGGATAATTTTCTTAGCATGTTGCATAGTTATTGATGAACAAAGTTTACCAGCAAACTCTCCAGCAGCCATACATACTTCATTTTCTTCTTTTAAGCAATCTTCCCAAATACGTTTAGGAAGAAGTTTAGCTATAGTTCCCATGTCTTTAGAGGTAAGTTCTGATGGAATTACTCCTTCATTACGCATCTTAAGAAGTTCTTTTGACACTCTATTTTCTGTAACAATAGAATTCATCAATTCTTCAGCATGAGCTTTATTAGCTTCTTTTTCAAGATCTACATGTTTTTCTTTAATTTTCATTGATTCTTTAAAATCTTCATTAACAATCTTAAGATAAGCAGGTAATCTGTTTTCTACATCACGTAATTTATCTTGATTTTTCGCTACTAGTCCTTCCTGTCTTGAGCCATATGCAGGAGAGTTAAGGAAACTTCTGGCATGTTCCCATGATATAAAAGGTCCCTCATATAAGACATGTACATAATTCAAATTATGTCTTTTTGCTAAGTCTTTAACATAAGATTGCATTTGCCACTGTTCGATTTTTGTATTGAAAACATCATACATGTAAAACTGCTTATAATTCTCGTTATCATAATTAATTTTATTATGTATAAGCCATTCTCCAAAGAAAATAAGATGAGATTCTTCTTTATAATCCTCAGGATTAAGAGACTGAACGAAATTCCAAAAACCATTTAAAGTATTATTAAAATCCAATTCTTTTTTTCTAGAAAAAGCAATAAGCTTACCATCTATATACTGAAAAGAAGCATTACTTCCATCCACTTTTTCGGTATACTGAACTAAATCACCAGGTACAAAGCAACCTGTATTTGATTCTCTGATCAAACCATCACCTAAATCAATAGATTCTTCCCTGATATTTTCAATATCAATAAAATGCTTCATGGTTCTTAAATCTCCTCTCTCCTATCCTTAAAAGTTTTAACTTTAATAATTCTATAACCTCTAACCGTTTTTTGTTTACCATTCGCAGTTTTATTAGCTGCTTTCTCAGGTATATCAAGTTTTCTTGCGCAGTCTGTAATGTTGTTATATAAAGTACAGTTTAAATCTTCATCTATTGCTAGAGCATACGTAATACCACCATGAGTATTTAATCCCATATCAGAAGCTCTTTGAACATTTTCTTGTTGAGTTACCCATTCAAGATTAGAAACGTCATTGTTCAGTTTATTTGTATCAAGGTGATCCACAACTGGAAGATTGTCTGGATTCGGTAAAAAAGCTTCTGCAACTAAACGATGTAAACGTAGCTTTTTATGTCCTATATTTACTCTACAATAACCATTAGGATCTACTGAAATGCTACGTAAGCTTTCTCCCAAGTGAGTCCTACGTTTGAAGCGTCCTCTATTACTTATATAGTAATCTTCTGTACCTTCAACAAGCTTCCACTCTTCGTTTCTTAAGTTATATACTCTTCTAAGCTTTTCTTTCTTCTTTCTTGCCATTATTCGTACCTTATGAGCGATTTTTGATGTGGCTGGCGTGGCGGTGAAGTGGCTAAATTATACACACATATATACACGCACACACGTCCAAAATCCCCAGTATTTATAGGGATTTCAGCTATTTATTCGTTTTTAAAAATATGACATAAAAATCGTCCCCACGTTTTACCCCTTACAAGCCTGTTCAACGAGTTCATGAAGTGCAGCTTTACATATAAAAGGACTCATTCCCATAGCCTGTCCCATTTCATAAAATATTCTTACAAACTCAGTAAAATCAGCGATCTGTTTCTCAGTAAATGTATCTCCCAAACAGATGTTTGCTATCATCTTCATGATATCTTCTTTACTATATCTATCTTGTAACATGACCCACCTCTTTACTGTACTTCTTTGTTGTTCTACACATAATATAACATTATGAATTTACTTCAACGTTAATCTTTTCGCCTTTATCCCAATGAATATAACTACTGGTCATATCATTAGTTGAAACTAATTTACCATCCTTAAATATTACAGGATCTTTTCTGTAAGTTTTAAGCATAAGAAATTCACACTGTTCTGCTTCACCAAGATTGCCCTCAGTAATCTTAGTAAGAACTTCTATATCTTCACGAAGCTTTTTATTTTCTTCAATAAGGTTAGATATTTGAAGATTTTGTTTATCAATTCTAAACATAAGCGCTCTTAAAGAATCACCAATTACTTCATTAAACACTTTCAATCTTTCTTCTATTTTTTCAAAATTAAGCTGAGTTTCATTTTTGAACTTTTTTCCGAACATATTATATACCTCATATTATTTTGTTTTACTTACAAGCATAAAGAAAATTACGGTAAACCATCCACTATTAGAATATCATAGTTCTGGGCTTTTGTAAAGTACTTTCTTGTTGTTTTGTTTTACTATCATTATCGTAAACCATATTAACTTCAAATGTCTTATTAGTAGGTGTCCACTTGCTATAATAAGGACATTCAGCTTTAAATTCTTTAGCGTCTGGATTAGTCCAACAGTAACTACACCAATGACATAAAGGAGTCGGCTTAGGAATCCATTCACCACTAGCTTTACATTCATCAAGTAGATATAATAACTTATCCATAGCTGTAATAAATCTACTTTCCCATCCAGAAGTTAAAGCGTTCTGTGTCTGATCTAATAATATTAATCTGTACTGATATTCTACTGGTAATACACCAAACTCATTTAATATAGCGAGTGCATAAATACCAAACTGTAATGGTGTAGCTAATTCTTTTGTATCATAAGGTTTCTTATTAGTCTTGTAATCTACTACTCTATATTCATTAGTTTTCTTGTTAATATCAACCCTATCAATAAAGCCTGTTAAAATAACTTTATTATCATATACTACATTGAAAGGATGTTCAAACAAAGCCGGAGTCCAAATACCATCTTCCATTTCTTCTGTAAGAACTTTGTCATATACTACTAACTTATCATTATAAGTAGCTCCTTCAGAGTCTGGTATCCCCCATGTTTCCCAGTATTCTTTTTTAAGAGCTGTTATTCCTTTTATTTTTTCTTCAGGTTTAGTAGCATTCAAATATGTCGTTACAGTATTTATTTCTTTAGAATCTACCCACTTCTCATTATCTTCTAACTGATAAGTATCTTCTGTACCATTTTCTATAATATTCCGAAGAATATCATAATCAACTTTGACATTATTCCGAATCATTTTACCCTTTTGTTCGAGTACATAATGAAGTAATGTACCTAACTGTAATGCTAAAGAAGTCTCCTTTGGATATTTCTTTTCATTATATTTCAGATTAAACTGATAAGGACATTGCTTTAATAGTGATAAACCACTATAAGAATATTTAGGAAGATTTTTAAAATCTTCTTCAGTGGCTGATCTTATTTTCGCCGCAAGTTTGATTTGATTTAGACTCTTGTTTTTGTTCATGTATACCTCCATAGATATCATAATTAATAATATAAGTAGCATCATTATAAGATACTATTCTAAAGTTACCACCATCATGTATTACTTTTATTTTCTTCTGATTATTTATACTTATCAAACAAAATATTATAAGAACAAGACAAACAATTATTATAAGAGTGCTTATCCAATGTTCTTTAAAAAACTTTAACATTTAATCTTGTATATCCTCATCTTTAACTTTCTTTATCAGTAAAGCTAATATTATAATTAGCCATTCAACACTAAATAAAAATATAGTTACTACAGTTAATCCCATTTCTATTTTTTCACTCATTATTATTTTCCTGATTCTTTTTTTTAGCAGCTTCACGTTGTTCACGAGTCAATCTATCAAGTATCATATTAGCGTAATGCTTAATACCTTTAGTTCCACGTTTCCAATGAATCCAATAAAATCTCTTTTTTATCTTATTTATATGTTTAATATTACAATCCTTTGGTTCTATTCTAAGTGATAATAAACCATTCGCCCATTCTTCAAGCATTGAATTATATACAATCAAATCATTAATGTTCTTCTCTGAAAGTTTCATTATACCAGTCGGCATAGTTGCTGATTCTTTATAAGCTTTTGTATATTCATTAAAAGCTTCAGTATAAAACTCTGTTGTTTTCATGTCTTTCTATACCCCCTCATACCTCTTGTTCCTTGGCTAATAAAACCTATTGCCCAACTGTAGGCATTCATGATATCATCTGAATCTAAAAGTAAATCACATCTATCACATTGTCTACTACAAGGGAACTTACTACTTGCACGATTAACACACGCACGTTCAGTTTTTAATATATGTAATACTTCTTCTGGTGTTAAATGCTTTATATTATTCTGATTCATTAGTACCTCCTTCCAAACTTAATAAATAATCCCCATATTGTTCCGCTATAGCTTTTGCAATTCCTGGATAAGTCTTTGCTCTATATTTCTTAGTACGTGGATCATTATAACCAATCCATTTACCATCAATTATTAATTTATTCTGTCCATCTTTAGTTTGATTAGCCCAGTGTCCACATTCAGGTAATGGTAAAATATTTGTAGGTTGAAGTAAAGGTAATCCTTTTAACCATAAACAAGTTCTTTTACTTTCTGGATCACCATATTCATAAGGCTGAATTATCTGTGAATATTTAACAGGTAATCCATATTTCTCACATAAATCTGGAAACCATTTCTTAATATAATCTCCAGAAATAATATTAATAGGATTCTCTACACATATATGTTTACAATCAGCTGTAAGCATCTTACAGAAGAATTCAATTGATTCTCTTTGTCTACCATCTTTCCTCTTCTGCTCAAAACGTAAAGCTCCACTAACGCTTAAATCCTGACAATTTGGATGCGCTATTATAAGATCCCATTTACCCTCTATCTTATGTTTCATACCGTCCATAGTTGTAAATTCACAATTACCATTAAGTAAAGGCAAAACATCTTGCATTATATGAAATTCAGGATGACCACCAGAACATTCCTGTATATCACAACTATATGCTTCAAATCCACGTTCTCTAAATTGAGTAGAAATACGCTGACTTTCTTCACATGCAATAAGTATCTTCAAATCATTCATTATATATCCTCATGTTACTTTATTTTACTTATAATGCTAATTAAAAATTATCTTTATGATCCGTCTTATCATCTATGGCGCTTATTAAGCACATCAAAAGAAAACCATAAATAATAAATCCTAAAATTTTAAGTATACTTCTCATTTTCGTTTACCATATATTATTAACTGTTTCTTTCGACATATTAGAAGACATCATTAATTTTCACCTCACATATATTTTTATTCATTATTTCTAAAGCTTCATGTAACCCTTTACTTTCTTCGATATCTCCTAACTCTAAACATTTAAGTTCTATCTCACTAAAAGTTCTATCCCAAGCTTTATAAGCACGAGTAGCTAACTTAATACCGAATATTTCAGTCTTACTTAAATGCCAATCCGAAGCATGTCTGATTATCCATTCTAATATTTCAACTACTTCTTTATTTTCCATAAAACCACGCTTTTATTTAGTATCTATTACTTTATAATTAATCCAATATTCCTTAGCTTCTTGTATTAACTCACATATTTCATCAGCATATTTAATAATAAAATTATTATTAGTAGTTTTAAGAAAACCATCATCTTCTACTAAAAGCTGAAGTCTAGCCCATTTATTACTGGTAGGAATTAGTCTTACTCCATACACTCCATCATGATAAAATACCATATACTTCTCACGTAACTCTTTTTGAACTAACATGTTCCAACCAGAATCATAAGCATTATATGCAAAAAATTCTGGGCTATTAGATATCAGAATACCTGTATTTTCCCAAGGATAAATCAGTTTAGTATGACAATCAGGACATTCATCATGTACTTCATCAGCATTCTCAACACCATAAACATGCCTACCACCTTTACAAACAGGACACTGCCAAACAGGATCTCCACCTGGAGTAAATAGATTTTCATGTACTTCTTCCCATATCTTATTCATATTTACTCATCACTCCTTTTTATTAAGTCTTTCTAACGCTACTTCATACCATTCTGTATTTAATTCACAACCTAAATATCTTCTATTATTTTCTTTAGCAACTAATAAATGAGCGCCACTACCAGCACAAGGATCAAATACTATATCACCCTCATTAGAATTATCTAATATTAACTCCTGTAATAATCCATGTGATTTTTCTGTAGGATGCATCTTACTTCTTCCACATGGATATTCAAACACAGTATTCTTACAAAATGCATTAAATACTCCACCCCTCTTTTTAAACCAAACAGCATTTTCTATTCCAGAAAGATAAATATTCTGTCCATTCATAGGTGAAGGATTAGTTTTCTTCCATATTATCTGTCTAACAGTACCTTCATTTTTTTTCTGTTTATCAGAAAAGAATTTATGTATCTCACTCATTTGTTCTTTCCCACAAAAAATAATGATTGTGCTTTTAGTTATCCTGTATAATTCATTAAGAAATGTATTCATATCGAAAGTCATTATATCAGCTTCTTTTTTATCAAGATTTCTTAATCCATTACTATTCCTATTAACTTCTCCATAAGGAATATCAGTAAGTGTCATATTGATTTCATTCTTATTTAATCTTTGCATAAACTCTATACAATCTTCATTGAAAATTTCATTATATGTCATGGTCCTATCCTATCCTTTACAGCATGATCAACAGCAAAATTTTTTATTCTAACTACTTCATTCTCTACAGCTTCAACCCCACAAAGAAAACCCTCGTTCCATTCTTTAGACTGGAATGTATTAGGAATCTTTAATCTTTCTATTTCTTCTGGAGCAGAATCCCAACCCCTTAAAGCTTGGATAGCCATTATAAGAGCTTGTCTATAATCTGGATAAGCCTTATATAAAGGTTCATCTTTATCTAAAAAACTTTCTCTAATTATTATCTTGATTGCATCCTCCTTCGTCATCATAAAATAAGCCCTCTCTTTTTGTAAAATTTACTTCCGCAATATATACATCATAAGGAATGTTTTTCTTGTCTACTACTCTTGACATATGAATGAAGTATCTCTCTACACCTTTATGTGTCGTGCTAAATATTCCAACAAAACTTTGATCATCCCAATCGCTTGTTAGTAGTTTAAAAGTAATTGGCAAGTCAATCTTAGGTTTTGTCAAATATTCACAAAAAATAGCTGAATTAAAATAATTTTTCCAATCAGGAACCAACAAGTATCTTTCTTGATAATTATGTGGATTAATTATTTCATACTCTATTTCTTTTACATAAATCACGGTTGTCTACCTTCCTTATAAACAAATAATTTTTCTGTAGCTTTACCCTTATCTTTAACATTAATGCTTCTACTGACTTCATGTTCCCAAATAACCTTAAAATCAGAAGGTGCTTCCAATTCAGAAATAAATACTATATTATCTTTAGACCATTCACGCATTTTATCCCAGAATTCTGTGTAATTAATCTGTGAATAATCCATCTTTTTAGTATTCTTATATACAGGATCTACGTAAATTACGTAATTGCTCATACATTGTAAATCTTTATAATCACTTATTCCGAACATGATATCTTGACACAAAGACTGTTCAAATTGTTTAAGTAAATTATTCTTACGTTCTTGATAATAATTCCTATGAATTATTGTTCCATCCTTACGATGTTCATCTCCTTCATAGCTCCACCCACCAGCATAACCTCTGCCATTATAACTACAAAGCCAACCATAACAGCCTATCTCCCAGTCTTCAAATTCTTTATTAGTGTTATTGTTATACCAAGCAGCTCTAGCTTTATCATAAGTTTCTTTAGTAACTGTTTCAGGAAGTTTGCCACCTGATTTAATATGTATGTATAAGTAAATAAGATATTTATTAATATCATATGCAAATTTTCTGTCACATTTAATCTTATCTATAACATTCAATCCACCAGCACAAGGTTCTAAATAATAATGAATGTTGTTATTATCAATAGCTTTTTGAATAATTGGCACTATGTATTTTGCTAATCTTGACTTAGATCCTTGATAATTCATAACAATTGCAACCTTTCTTCTGAGTTTTACTCTTTCTTTATAAAATGAATATCACCTCGTTTTGGCATATTTATCATTAATAATATTCGAATCTTCTTTTAAAAATTCATTAATAGTCATTTGTTGATCTTCTACTTCTTTAAAAGCATTGTCTGAATCTTTTAAAATCTTTTTCTGATATTCAGACATTTCTTGTACTTCTTCTTTTTCTTCGTTTACATCTTTGTTCTTATTTTGTTTTACTTTATAATTATAATTCTTACTACAAGCTCTGTCAATGATGAATAGAACAAAAGTGTAATCTAATACAAATAAAAAACAGAAAACTATCTTATATGCTATATGAAAATCCGTACTAAGACTTTGAGTATATAACACAGGAGTAAGTATAATAATTATACTAATAAAAATCTTGCCAGCTTCAAAAATAAATTTATCAAATTTAGTTTCTTTTATTTCATTCATAATTTTTATCTCCCCTCGAATGGTAGGTTAAAATCAATTAAAATATCTTTTCTAGAAGCTAAGTAATCTGCTAAATGAACTAATCCTTGCATTTTAGTTAAAGGTTTAGGTAAAATTATATCTGAATAATTACTAGTACACCAACTCCCCATATGACTTATAATACAAGATTTTATCTTTTGTAATTCTTCATAATTAAGATATTCACTATTATTAAAAGTATCAATTATTTCAGCTGCTAACAATGGATGTTCAAATTTAGTTTGAGGATTTTTTTCATAATCTTCTTGAGATCCAGATTTACGGCTATCATGCATTAAAGCTGCTATTCTCATTATATCTCTTTCTCTAGAAGTGAATTGATTTTTATAATACTCTACCTCAAATATATAATTAAGTATTTTTACAACAGCTAAAGTATGTCTTACTAGCCCACCTTCACCTAAACAATATGAGGGATGATAACGTCCTGAACTTGAAGCAGGAGCTTTATAAAAATACGACGGTATAGTATCAAGTAATACCTTAGCAAATTCTCTCATATCATCATTTTCAATACTTTCTAATACTTCATTAAAAATTTCTCTACCCATTTCGTTCTCCTTTTCTTAATAAAATTAATTTTCTATTTAATTCTTACTTACCTGTTTATGATACCCACGTTCTTCATAACAGTCATACAATACATTATAATCTTCTTTATCTAAAGCTTCTAACCATTTATCATGTACTTTCTGGGCTTCTTCTTTAGTATTAGAACCTTCCAATATAATTCATGCTCCGCCATTAAAATTTTTATGAGTTACCGCTGTTTCATATGTCCAAGATCTATCCGTTACTAAAGCTGTATCTAATGTAAAATTTTTTCTTTTAGTATTACAAATTTTTCTTTCTGAATAATTATTCATCATACCCATAAGGCCAAATAAAGAATTCATTTTGATCACCCCCTTTTTAATAATCATTCCCATACTTACCAAAAACAACTATTTCATCTCCAGAAGGACTGGTATATTTTTCTTCATAAGTTTCAAGATATTCATCTTCATACCATTCATCATAAGTTTTAAGATCTTCTCTATCGTATTCTTCTGAACCAGTCCATTCTATTTCTTCTTCATCTTCTATAGCATCGTCATATTTTTCAACAGCTTCATCCCAACCTTCAGGCTTCTTTATCAATTTATCATTATAACAATCAAATATAAGTTCACCTTTAACCCACTTATCATATTCTTCTTTAGTACATATACAGAGAGTATGACAACTTGATGAATTAGTTTCAAATACTCCAATTCTAATCTGTTTCTTCATTATCTTCGTTCTCCTTTTTATGATATATTTTGTAATAAAATATTAGCATTATTAATATATTGTATAGCTTCTTCAATTTTTTCAGAATTAGTTTTATCTTGACTAATTTTTTTTACATCTATTCCTGTTATTTCTGAAATATTATCAGAATTATTTATATCAGTAATTTGATATAAAAAATTATTAGCTTTTAATTCATCAATTACTTTAAAACTTAAACAATAAAAATTTCCTTCAGAAACTAATAAACTATGTTTACCCTTTTTTTCTTGTAATATTTTTAATGCTTCTATACTATTTTCATCATCTTCATTCCATACTATTGCCATCTTCATCCTCCTCTTTTCTCTCTATAATAATTTCTTCTTTTAATGAATCCATAGTTACCAAAACTTTTTTATCATATTCTTCTATAAACTTTTCTTTATCATTAAAATCAAAAGCATTACTCTTAAAATCCCAAGTATTATCAGTATCCATCATAATGTAGACCTTACAATATGATACGAATGGAGCAACCTTTTTCTTCTGTTTCTGAAACCAGACCTTAGCAGCTAAGCTATCTACATCACCTTTATAATCTTTATCAGGCATATAGATTATCTCTTCAACTCCTAACTCATTAAGAAGTATCTTCTGATGAGTAAGAGATATTGAACTACCACAAGTTGCTACTACATATGAATTATCATGAAACATACTATAAGCTTTAAGGCAGGATTTTTCACCTTCGACTATTAATGCTTTCTTACATTCTTTAATCTTATCTTTAGTTACCCATAATCCGTATAGAACAGATCCTAATGAATGAGATAAGGAGTAGCCGTTTAAAAATATAGGAACATATTTACCAATATTTTCAACATCATATTTATTTAAATATCTGCCACGTATTCCTATTAATCGCCCATCACTATCTCTATGTGGTATAGTTATCTGATCAGACTCACTGTAATAGCCTATTTCATATCTTGTCATTGCTTCGACACTTACTCCATCATTTAACCAAGCTTCATGTGGGAGATAAGTAAAGCATTCAAGATATGTTTCAGGAATCTCTTTTAAACGTGGAATTCCTTTTTGTCTACGATTTTTAATAGCCAATAATGGATTTATCCAACTAAAATCTTCAATCTTTTTTGTACGGATAAACTCTCCTGTTTCTGTTACTTGATTAATTCTTCCAGTAAAATTAGCTATCCAATTAAGAGCTTGATACCAAGATAACTCACGTCCCTTAAGTTTAAAACTTCTAATAACCAACTCAACCATTGAGCCTGTAAATGAACAAGTAAAACAATGACACACAGGAGTTTTATAGTCATTATATATTCCATTGGTAGGATTCTTATAATATATAAGTTTATATGGTGAATCTCCGTCTTTATGACATAAGCATGTATTAAAACAAAGATTACCATGACTATCTTTTTTATAATTTCCATTACCAAGTTCAGTACATATATTTATTATTTCTTGATCTGTTAATGAATTAAGTAATTCATCTTTATTTATGTATGGCATTTTATTTACCTATATATAAAATTATCGTCCATTAATGCTTCATAACATCTTTTAGTTATATCACCTTTTTGATATGCTAATTCTGCTACTTCTTTTCTATGTCGGTTTTTATACTCTTTATATGCTGTTTCAGCTTCTTGAATAGTATCAAAATATTTCTTTTTTTCTAACTGACAAAAATATTTATTATCTTGTTTATAAACTCCTATTGGTAAATCTCTACTATCTTCGATTTGTCTAATCAATCCTCTATTTATATAAGCAGGAACTAAACAACATGTTTCAGGAGAATATATCTTATTATTTAAATTAGATAATATATCTTTATCAATATCCCATTTATATTCTTTATCATTTTTCCATTTTTCATAATTTTCTTGTGAATGAAGCCATTCTACAAAATTATCAAAAAATAACCATTCTTCAGCAATTGCTACTTCTTTATAACTTCTTGTATTATTATGCTTTTCTGGTTCAAAAACTCTATTTAAAATTCCACGCCAAACAGAATAATCTTTTGTATGAGTCCCATCTTCTTTAGTTTTATATTTATTTCCTGTTACTTCTCCGTATTTACCACGTTTATTAGGATTTTTAACATTACCTTTATCAAAACATTTATATGCTGTATGTACCTGAGTATGAAATTCATCTTCAAATTCTACAACAATGTCATTCGCTCCGTTATATTCTTTAATAAACATTTTAAAACCTTCTTTATTTATTCTTATTTCTTTTAATCTTTCTTCTTCTAAAGGTCTAAAGCGTTTATATTTATATTCAGAATGACAAATAGTTCCTAGTTGAAAACTTTTATATGATCCTTGTTTTCTAAATCCATCTTCAAATTCAACCATAATTTTTGTAGAAGAATAATATTCTACTATTGTCATTTTAAATCCTTGATGATTTATATTAGTCATTCCTATACGTTCTTCTTTTTGTTTTTCAAAATATTTTTTATCAACTGATGTATATCTTCCCATGTTATACCTCATTATTTAGATTTCATATTAAAAAACAATTTTAGTAGGTTTAACTTCTGTTTCTTTTATTTCCTTATCATCTTCCTCGTCATCTTCACTATCGTTCTCATGACCAGGATTTACATCAACAAGTTTACTAAGGTCTAACTTTCTGGACTTATCTTCTACAACCTTATCCATTTGCTCTATCTTAGTAAAATCTATATCAATTAAATTAAAATCAAAATCAGTAACACATATATCTTTTACACGCATTGTTCCAAGATCTATATGTTGTAAAATTATTATTGATACCAAACGTCCTCTACGTACCTTATATACCCACATAAGCATATTAACTTCAGGTACACCTAACATATGGTCTGTTATTTTTTCTATCTTTTTCTTTTCAGTAGGAGTTGGTCTTGAAATTATAGTACCCACATCACATTTCTGAGCCATTCCCTTACAACCAGCTAACGCTGTTTCATCTTTGTACCTCAATTCTTTAGCATCTGGACGTAATTGACTACCAGATAAAACTAATATATCTAGTTTCTCAGCTAAAGCTTTAAGTCTACCAGCAAACTGCACAAGTACTTGATATTCTTGAAGTTTTATTCTTGCTTTGGAAGTTAAATCTCCCATCATTTTTGCAGTAGTCTGTATATAGTCAAATATTGCTATCCTTATACCCTTTTGAAGTACATAAGATTTAATTAAATTCTCTATATCAGCAATAGTAAATTCATCACAATATACAAGATATAAAGGAGAAGCACTGATATATTCTTCAGCCTGTCTTACTCTTTCAAGTTCATCTCCTTCATACATACCCATTAATATCTTATCCTCTGCTACACCAGATACACAAGCAAGTACAATAGATTGGAATTCAGGAATGCTGCCCTCCGATCCTATGTAAAGAGTAGGAGTGTCTTGTCCTGTATAAATAAACTGTTTATTTTCATTATCATATTTATAAGGTATGGATACAGCACAAGCATTCATTAAGAAATTTCTACTCTTACCTGATCCAGTGCCTCCAGAAATGAAGTATAACTTTCCAAGCCTACCACCTCTAGCAGCAGTATTAAATGCTAATGAAGCTAATGAATACCCATAATCGGGAACTTCCATTAACTCATCTATCATTTCACTCATACCTTTACCAGCCTGAGCACTTACAACAGAATAAGCTTTACAGAAATTGTTTTTAGGTTCTACTACATATTTATTCTCAATAAAATCGACTATCTCTTCTTCAGTAATATCATCAAACTTCTTCTGTTCTTCAGCAGTATCAAACTTTTTCCAGTCAAACAAACAGCTAGTATCTAATCCTTGACTTTCATAATAGCGAAGTAAAGAAAATTTCCTAACTCTATGATAATAATATTCATAGTTTTCAAGCTGAGCCATTTGTATAGCATCAGACACCCAAGTAAGACCGTTATTTTCCTGAAAGATTTTATACTGTTCACTATAATTACTTAAATATGAATCTATCGCATATTCATCTATCTTTTCCACACCTTGTTGATACAGATTAAAAATAGAAATATATATTATCTGGTAAAATTTCTCAGTTGAAAAATCTTCTTTACTTAAAGGTCTATCTGTATCATCACAACGTATTGGATCTTGCATTAATGATCCTAAGACAGCAAGATACGCTCTCTTATCACAAAGTCCACCATATTCCTGCATCTTATCTCCTTACCATAACATCCACCAAAAATCATAATATTTACGATAATGATTGCCTTTAGATGGAGTGTCTTTCGTTCTTCTTAATTTTTTGTTACCTACATGTTTGAGGTATTTACTTCTCTTACCTCTATAGCCCCTCTTAAACCTTACAAAATCTGGACTATCATCTCTCACATAATCACCATTCTTATCAACAGGCCATACTCCACTAATCCAATACTTACCTCTTTCTTGGATCTGTTTAAGGTGATTTTGATATCTTTCTTTTCTATCTCTTTTCTTCTGTTTCTTAGTAGGTTCAGGAGCATTTACCAAAAGATAATCATCCATGATATCTTCTTTATTATTATCTTTTACTATAGAATCAGCAGCTCTATAAGGAAATTCATTGACATTACACCATTCTTTCCATTCTTCTTCTGTAATACCATTCCATCCATTACACCTATCGCAGTAAGCAAACCATACAAGCGTACTTATTTTATCGCATTCACACGACAAAATACTATCCCAAGCATCGTCTTTATCTGGAATAGTATCTTCAAATCTTATATAATTATTTAGTCTAGATAATAATTCATCCTGTATTAAAGGACAAAACAAACATTCCATAACTTTCTATAACCCCTTATAACCCCTTATAACCCCTATATCTTAGTCAAAAGGCAGTTGTTTAATCACTCTTTCTTTAGGTTTTATTACAACTACCTTTTCTTTATACATAGAATTTACGTTCTTTTCCGCATTTTTTTCGGCTACTTTCTGTACTTCAACAAAAAAAGCCTGAGCTTCATCATAATAGTAAGGTACTAATCCTAAGATATTATCAGAGATTTCACGCTCTTTAATATCATAAAGATATTTAAGTGTCTGATAAACTCCAAAATAAGTATATCCATACTTAGTCATTTCATTACTTAAGATAGCAAAAAAGCTCGTAGGTAATATTTCAACTTCAAGTATTTGTTTAGCATAATTAACTACGAGCATTTTTTCATTATATTCTTCATCTGATAAACCGTCTTTAAGTTCATTTACAGGTTTAGTTTTTTTAGTTTTAGATTTATTATTCTGTTTTTCTTCAGCTTTTTTAGCTAATTTTTCCTGTTTTTCATTACTTAATAACTTCATAGCAAGTGCAAAACATTTACTATGAACATATTTACCCTTAAAAGGCACAGGATCTTCAGTAGCTGGTATGGGGTCTCCACACACTGTACACTTTTTAAGTCTCATTTTATATTTCCTCATAAAAATATTCTGTCAACCGACAGAAGAGTATCCTATCACCTCATTAGTATAACATATAATAAGCATATTGTCAACTTATGTTAGTTTGTTTTACTGTATAATTCAGTTAAAACGTCTTCAACTGATTTATTATTCTGTTTCGGTATTCTTCCACAAGATTTTTTTTCTTTACAATATCCAAACACTTCACATTTAGGCTTAAAGCACTCTTCTACAAGCCATTTCCATTCATCAGAATAAGCTGATAAAGCTTCAGATATATTTTTGAATAATTGTCTATACTCCCAATATGCTCTAGTACACATTCTTTGATGTGACATGTCTACCAGATTCCTAAAATTAGTCCTACATACAACTTCTGTAGTCATTCCCAAAGGAAGTAACATAGCACAATCTTCTCTGGGAATTTCTAACTGTTCAAGTTTTTGCATACCAATCCTTATAATATCCATAGTGGATTGATATATCTTAATAGCTTCTTCGTTAGTCTTTATTGTAGACGGTATTACATAATCAAAGCCTTTTTCATAATCTATATAACGGGTGCTGCTCTGCAAGCGTGAAGGATCTCCACCTATATGAGTATAAAACTCTCTCATAACCCTGGCAGAATAACCTTTTATTTCCATATATACTTGAGGAAATTCCCAAGTCCTACCATGCTCAGATAAAACACAATCTATACCTCTTTTTAAGTTTTTAATGGCACTTTCAGTATCTGCATTAACGCATATACCTGCTTCTTTCCCAATCATTTGTAAAGGCTCTTTAGTTGTATATTCTTGAATTGTTACTGTTCCCATGATTATTATTTTCTCCTTTTTATAATAATGAATGGAAGGTGGAGGAGTCGAACCTCTATCTTTCTTGATTACCTACTCATATATATCTGTATAAGGATATGCGCACTTACTTATATATCTATATACTTTCAGGACTATGACGTAGTTAACATCTTTCATAGTCTTCCCCTAGCTGGAACCTTCCAAAATACTTATTTATTCATAATTATTTTTGCATAACTAGTTTTAAAAAAATCTCTAACAGTTTTAAAATACATAGCTTCCGCTTCTCCGCAAAGTGACATAGTTGTATTATCTGATAATATATCTAATTTTGTTTCTCCACTAATCGCTTCATGTATTAATTCTTCTCTATGCTTTTCATGTTCTTTAAACATATATATTCCTTCCATAAAATTATCTTTTTATTTAACAAAAAGTAGGTGGCTGATAGCCAACCACCTACTTAATGTGGCGAGATAAAGTGTAACTGTAACCCATCATTGTTCTTAAGGAGAACGAAACATAGCAAGTAAAAAACGAAATGGCAAAATGTAAAAAATGTACCGACAATGAAAACTGGAGGTATAACATGTCTATCAAACTTTAGTCTGAACTTCCAGATAATCTCTCGCCATAATTATCTTTCAGTTCGTCTGATCACGGTAGTAGGAGTCGAACCTACATCTCTCTGGGAACTGTCCAAATGTTCTACCAATTAAACTATACCGCTACTCTTCTTTTTATTCTGCTACGTATCAGAATACGGATCGTAAATATCGCAACCTATTTACTAAGAAAATTTAGACCGAAGTTCATGGTTCAAAAGCAATACAAAACAAATCGTCAACAGTGTCAGTTAAGATTTGATCGGTATCTTAACTACATAAAAACAAACAAAATTCCTACTACTAGCTAGAGTCAGTTTATTGTTGCGAATAAACCTATAGTAAGAACAAGCAGGGGTAATGTGATTCGAACACATGTTCGCAGAGTCAAATTCTGCTGCCTTGCCGCTTGGCTATACCCCTATAATATACCCTGTAAGTCACCCTACAGGGTATATTCAAATATAACAAGAGCTTAAAACTTATAATAACAGCATTATTATTATCATTATTATTACAAAATTAGTAACTATACAGCCACATCGGAAACCAAAAGCCATATATATTAGAGCTGCTAACGATAACTAGTGGATTTTATCGAGGATTTTTAATTAATACTTAATCATTAAATGTGCTACTTCGCACAGAATTAAACATTCACAATTAAGCATTGAAAATTGAATATTAACCATTGAGCATTTCAATCTCATGAACCATAATAAAGCGATTAAAAGTCGCTTGCCTATACAGTTGGCTGAAAACATTATATCCAATTTTCTAAACTTTCCTCTCTTCAAAAGGAAATAGTTATACAACGATTAAGGTTAATTATTTATCGTACCCCAACCCTAACCCATAAAGGACGGATATAAGTTCTTGGTTTTCGTATAATTACTAATGAGTAACCTTAAATTAAATTTCTATAGTTGTAATACAGTTACTAATCTGAAGCTGAGCATCTACATTAGCTCTAAAATCTTCTATATATTTTTCAAGAGCATCAATCTTCTCCTTAAGCTTAAGAGGATCTACTAAAGAAACTTCATTAGCAGTCTTATAAGGCTTAGCAATAGATTCATAGTCGCTCTCAGATACTTTCTCCTTACCCTCTTTACCATAAGCAGTAGTAATAAGAGCTTCTATATTCTTATCTATAGTCTGATTAGCTCTATTAACATTAGCTACAGCTCTTTCATACTGATCTTTCATTTTAAACAGAAGTTGTTCTTTATAATTAATACTTTCTTTAGTATCAATAGCCTTAGCTACAGTCATCTTCTCACCAGCTATCTCTACTTCCGTTATAGAATTAGAAGCTATAATAGCAGCCTTAATCTTTTCACGTCTTTCAATAAGAGCTTCAATAGACTGTAAAGCACTGGTAGCATTAGCATTAAAATCTTCCTTACTAATTCCAGGAGTAGCGTTCTTATCTACTGTTTTTGAAGCTACAATGAATGAAGCATCAGTAATTGCTCTGTTAATACGAGCATTAAGAGTCTTCAATTCATTTAATCCCTGTGTTACTAACATTTTTTCAGCCATTTTAAGTTTCCTCCTTAATAATTAAATATAATAATTGATATTTTTTACTCTTTATTTAACATCTTAATAGCTCTCTTTACATGCTTAGGTTGAATACCACCATCGCCTCTAAAATACTGAGTTTGAATCCACCTAGATCCTAACTTTTCATAGCTAAAATCAAAATTCTCATCATCAATAATTATAAAGTTCTCAACATCTTCATGCTCAGATAACCATTGTTTAATTTCTTGCCCTCTATATATTCCATTATGCCCTAAATCAGGAGTTACATCATAGATTTCCATACCATGTTCAGCAAATTTTCTCTTTACATATTCTCCATGATTCTTTAAAGGGTGTCCATCTTTGTTATATCCTAGTCTCCATGTTGAACTTAAAACTATAACGGCTCCAGTAGCATCTATAATCTGTTTTAAATAATCAAGTCGTTTATCATCTATTCCAATATAACCTTGGAATCTTTCTTTGGTTGTATAAACGTTAACAGTCCCATCTATATCTAAAAATATTACTTTCATATTATTACTTTATTTTACTCCTAACTGTTTTTGAGAATTAATATAACTCCAGTTTCCAAACAATTCTTCTTCCGCTTTTTTTCTAGCTTCTACAGCTTCTTCATAATTTTTAAAAATACCTAATTTATATACCTTTTTATCTTTAGAAATATAAGCTTCCCAAAATTTATCTTTTTTACGATAGCTAACACCTGTTACACCTGAAGTATTATTACCTCTTATTTTTGCATTCATATTATTTTCAGTTCTTGAACCTAATCTTAAATTACTTTTTCTATTATCATTTCTTGTTTTGTCTCCTTTTATATGATCGACATCTATTTTATCATTTGTTGTTAGTCCCATAATAATACGATGTAATCTAGGATATTTACCATATTTTTCTACGTCATTTAATGTGGAAGTAATTACATAATCTTGATCATTGAATTTCCAATAACAATCTTTTATTTTATCATAATCTTCTATATCAACATAAAAATAATTACGTCCTTGGCTATCATAACTAGCTTTTGCAGGTGGATTACAATCTGTATATCCTATAACATAATCTTTATGAAATTCATATGTATTATGTTTGCTTATTCTTTTTAATGTAGTTTCTTTTCTTAAACAGTTACAAGATTTTTTTAAACCTTCTCGTAAAAGATACATATCTACATTTATATTTTTAGTGCCACAATCACAATTGCATATATATATTCCTTTATGCTGTTTATCACTTTCTTCTTGATTTAATCCTATTACTGTTAATCTTCCAAATTTTTGCCCAGTTAAATCTATCTTTGGTTTATAATGATATTCTCCCATAATATTGCCCCATTACTTTTTATATTCCTTTCGTATAGCGTCAGCCCTTTCTCTATCAGATAGGGATCTTATCTTTTTAATCAATCCATTTTCTATACCAGTTTTAGCAATTCCTATAGGATATGATAAGAAGTCTACAATTCTACCGTGTCTATAATATATTCTTACATATAAGTAATATCCATCTTTCTCTATTAAAGGTTTATGATTAAACAGAGCAAAGAAATAACTTATATAATTTAAAATCGTTCTCATGTTTCCTCTTCTTTTACCAAATCTCTGGTAATCCAATCATAAAGTTTGCCAGCATCAGATAAATCTATATCTTCACCATCACATACATACATGCCAGATTCCCAATCTTTACCGAAATCCAAGTCATAACAAAAATATTCTATATCTGTCATATAATCATTTGACTCTAACATAAACATTTTATTTAAAGTGTTTATCAATTCATTCTCTAAACTGGGATACATAGGGCTAGTAGCATCTTCACCAAAAACATAAAATAATTTATAAAGTTCTGAATCAAATCTATTTATTTTTTCTAGTTTCTCTATAACTTTTATAAACTCTTCTCTGGTGTATATATTATTCATAACTCCCCCTCATATAAAAAACTTCAAAAGTGAAGAAAGATCATCATTCTTCTTTTCTAATCTAATTTTATTATTACCAAAACTAACTCCCCACTTCTTCTCATAGGCTTCAGTAGCTTTATTAACTTTATCCATTAACTCAGTTACTTCAGCCATCATTTCAGTAATATTCTTAAGATCATTTTCCTGTTCTTTATTCTTTTCTTCATCTTGTTTTCTCTTTTTTAATATAGCTTCATATTCTTTACATTCTTCTTCTGTATTAAAAAGCTTTCCGTCTTCTGATAAGAATCTCATATCATTATTCCTTTCTATTATAATAATTATTTACCTTTCCTAAAGAGAAAGGAGGGCTGCCCGAAGCTCTTTCACGGCTAAGCAGCCTATGCCAAGATTATTACTAATCAAGGATCAGCCGATGACTTCTTCATGAAGTGTCATATGGATAAAAAGCAGACAAGACTACAGTATATGTCACTTTCCATCATCAATTTCAATTAAATTACGAAGTTCTTTATATTTCTTTTTCAACTTTTCATAATTATTTTTACATTTTTTTAATTCCAGAACTGCTTGAGCGTAGTCACAAGTTTCAATACAATCATCTGAGTATTGTTTATTGTATCTGACGTAGCAGTAATCTGTACACGGATTAAACTTACTCATTTCATATCGACTCAATCTGTGCCAAATTTCTTCCAGTTCTCAGCAAAGAAAGAATCTTTACCAACTCTATTAAGTTTAGCCTTACGCATTCTTTCTCTAGCTATTCCTCTATCGAGTTCTCTTGTATGAACTCTGGTAGGTATTCTTCTGTACTTCTTATTAGATTCAGCCATATTAATTTCCTCCGTATAATTCTTTTAGTCTCTCAGTAAAAATATCCTGAGGACATTTTCTTATTGCACAATAAAGTTTAGCTTCTTTGTGCTTAACGTTCTTATAAATATCTATATTCCACTTACTTGAATGAAAACATTTTTTAGTGTATCCCAAGTCAGCTGCATTCATCTTATCCCAGAAAACCTCAGTAATAAAAACCTTTCCACGTTCTGTATAAACTGACATATTAATTTTCATACACTCTCCTTTTTTATAAACATCACGGGCAAGGATTTGAATTTCTGTCACCTTGCATAGCAACGAGTTATCGCACTCCAATCTCTCTCTTTGTCGTTGCCTTAGAGTGATAAGCGTCTACCCTATTCCGCCACCGTGATTTTATTATTCTTTATTCCTGTTTTGTTCTACTATAATTACAGTTCCTTGTAATATTCCAAGATTGGAGCTTTGCTGAAAAGTATGAGTTTCAGCATATTCATCAGCTCTCATAGGTCTAGTCAAGTACCAGAGGTCATTATCTTTCCAAGTAATCTCTTCAAGCTTAAGACCAGGATCTAAAGTAATAGTAGTTGTACCACCCATACTCTTACTCATTGATTGCGGTCTAAAAAACATTAAAATTGCAAATAAAATAAAAATAGAAACTATAACTAAAAATACTACTGTAAATGTGTCAATATAACCTTTATTCTTTTTCATCTCTTTTCTCCGTTTTAAATAAAACTACAATTTATTTTAAAGCCAATGAAGAGATTTGAACTCTTAACCCACTGATTACAAATCAGTTATTCTACCATTGAACTACATTGGCTGTTATAAAAACTACTCAGATTGCATGTCCATCAATCACTTCAGCTATAGGTTGCATAGAAAGTTTAGGTACTATTCTTATTATAAGAACTACTTTATAAACCATACCAAAGGTGTCTCTGCTACTCAAAATATGATAAAACATATTCACATTGAGAAAATTCCTACTTCATCCTATATGCTTTCATTATATTTCAACTACTCACAAGTTCTTGTATAGTCCATAGGCGTAACTTTCCGATTAGCCATCGGTAGTATATATTATCAGTTATGCTATCTGATATTCATTACTATCTCTTAAATTAAGACTTGCATTGAAATCTCTGTCTTCTTCATAACCGCACTCACACTTATAAATACGATCAGATAGTTTTAAGTTTTTCTTGATATTACCGCAACAGTTACAAATTTTAGAACTGGGAAACCATCTGTTAATAATACGCAACTCAATATTATTCTGATGGCATTTATTAGTTATTTTAGTTCTAAATTCATATAATTTTTGTTGAGCAACTGCTTTGGAAAGAAGCCTGTTTTTCATCATTCCAGATACATTCAAATCTTCAATAGCTATATAAGATGGCTTGGTTTTCACTATCTCAGCTATTGTTTTATTGATATAATCTGTTCTGATGTTATCAAGTCTGTGATAAAGTTTCTGAATCTTTCTCTTTTGTTTTTGTATATTTTTTTGAGTAGACTCTCTTTTCTTTTTATTTTCATACATTCTTGATAAACTACGTTGTTCTCTTTTTAGCTTCTTTTCTAAACGCTTAACTTCCTGCGTTTTATTGATATTACTGTAAGTATTTCCATCACTACAGATCGCTAAATCTTTAATTCCCAGGTCAATACCTATTCCTGGATTAGATGGCTGTTTTACACTTGCATTTGAAACTTCTATTAAAACAGATACATAATATCGTCCTGCTTTTTCTGATACTGTTCCACTTTTAATTACTAAACCACTTTTTGTAGTAGGAATATAACCTTTTTCTTTAAGTCTAACCCATCCAAGAGTAGGTATCTTTATTCTATGTCGTTCACACCATATGGTTGAATTGGCATCTGTTTTTACAAAATACATCTTTACATCAGACTTTCCCTTTTTCTTAAATCTTGGAAACTTGCTTTGTTTCTTAAAGAACTTCAGAAAAGCTCCATAAGCATTGTTTATACTTTGTTTTACAGATTTACTGCTGACTTCTTTTATCCAAGAATACTCTGTGTGATATGGTAAATATTCGTTGTTTAACCATTTACTAAAATCTATAACTGATTGAAACTTTTCGCCATTTTCATATCGTTCTTTTTGTGTGGCTATATAAAAGTTATAGATATATCTACAAGTACCTATAGTCTGATTTATTTTATATTTTTGCTCTTCTGTTGGATCTATTTCAGTTTTATAACTTATAAACATATATTAATTACCACCTTTATATATTCTTATAAATAAATCCAGATGGGAATCGAACCCACAACTCTTTAACTTAAAAGTTAAATACTCTTCCTATTGAGTTACTGAATCTAATATATAAACATATGGTGTGCAGTTTCAATCACACGCATCCTGTCTGGATTTCAGTTACTTTTTAATGTGGTACGTACCCACTTGTTCCAGATTAAGGCTCTATTTTCTTACTGACTTTTAATGCTTGTCTACATATATTTATATTCATAAAATCATTATTCAATTTTCAAAGTACAGTGTGTGTGTCAAAAAGCTTATAGTTACAATACTACCTAAGCAAAGGTAGTTATTTAGCTGATAAATAACAGCTATATAGGACTGTCAGAGAATCGAACCTGATTGGAAAGGGAATGATTGTTCCAAGTTCACCAGAACCAGTCCTGCCTTACATTGAGAAGGTATGTCGATGGAAGAATACGTCTTACTTAATATTCAATTCTTCTGCCTTATCTTTTAATCCATCAAGTATTATTTCCATAGCGTCTATCTGCTTTTTAGTACATTCAGAAACTTTCTTACCCTTACCAAGAACTTCTTCAACTACTTCAGTAAGAGCTTCTATCTGATTTGCTTCTACAAATTTCTGCCCAAGTTCTTGAATTTCATTCATAAGTTCATCATAATCCCTCACTACTGAAATATTCTGTTCTTTCTGAACTTCATAATCTACCGCTTTTATACCAGATTTCTTTTCCTCTGCTTCAATAGCATCAGCTATAACTTTTTCAAGTCCTTCAGCTGTAAACGGATAAAGCTCAGTTGCACATTCTGTAAATCTAGATCTAGCAAAGAATTGGTCTGTCTGAGCAAAATGCGCTGTAGAAAGAACTACTTTACCATCTTCATCTACCCCACCACTTGTAAGATAAATAACAAAATCACAGTTATCAATAATAGGATTAAGGCAACGTTTATCACCTTTTGGACTAATATATCCTGTCTTACTGTCAGCTTGTTCATGAGCTATAAATACCACAGTATAATCACATGAAAGAAGCTGATTAATTACACGAAAATATTCTTTTTCATACAATTGATAGAGATTTTTACGTGGATCACTAGAATCACTAAGAGTTAATGCTCCTTCTCCATATGTACTCATTACATAATCCTGGCATAAGATACTAGTTGCATATACTTCATCAATTACTATAGTATCATATAACTCTCTAGCTTTATCTACTGTACTTTTACTTGTAAACTGTTTGGTAATTTTCTTAACATCAGACCAACTATTTACTCTATTATACTTAACACCACTAAGAGCATTAAGACCAGACTCAGCTGCTATAACAAAAGGTTTACTCATATGCGTAGCTACAAAGGTTTTTCCTAAGTTATTCTTTCCATATATCATCAAGCACTTACCTTTAAGACCTTTTGCTACAACACTAACTTGAGGTGCAAAAATATCAACATTAACTGCCATTTCTTTATCTCCTTTTCTTTAATATTTTCACTATATTTACATTATTTTTATACTACATTTAAAGTTCCACTTAATATTACGGCACTCATGAGGAGAGCCAGTACGACCGTTTGTGAAAAGTCAGAAAAAGTTGGAAACTTACTAACTTTGTCACTTCTCCTTTCTTCGAGTCTCTTTTCACTTACCGAGATAAGCTAATTAGATTGGTGTAACTCTCCCAGAGCGTTAATTCGGCGTAACAGACACCTACTGATTACTTATCTATGCTATTTTCGCTTTGTACTTTATCTTTGGATATTTCTCTAAATTCCTCGCTGCGTTTTCATCCCTGTCCATTACCAAACCACAGGCATCACATTTATATATTCTGTCTGACAATTTCAAGTTATGCTTTATATTACCGCAACAAGAACACATTTTACTGGAAGGATACCATCTGTCTGTTATTATCAGTTCCGTACCATTCTTCTCACATTTATAAGTTAATATCCTACGGAACTCTGACAGATTTTCTTCCTGTATAGACTTTGCCAGTTTCGGATTTTGCAACATACCTTTAATATTCAAATCTTCCAGTACAATAGTCTTTGATTTGGTTTTCATCGCTGACTTTATTACTTCGTACATATATGCCTTTCGTATATTTACAATCCGTCTGTGGATTAGTCTTATCTGTTGTTCAAGTTTCTTTATATTGTTAGTTTTATGATATATTTTCTTACCTTCGCTATCATATGATACATTATCCTCATATTTACGAGATAATTGTCTTTGCAGTCGTTTCAATCTTTTGACAAGACGCTTAATCTCTTTATCTTTGTTGATATTCCTATGATGTTCACCATTAGAAAATATTGCTAAATCTTTTATTCCGAGGTCAATACCGAGAACATCATTTTCATAATCAACAATATCTTCTTCTGCAATCTCATAAGAATAAGACAAATACCAATACTTACCATCAAATGTAATACGAGGATTCTGTATATTCTTTGGTAAATCAATGTCTTTTAACTGACTACATTTAACAGGCTTTTTGATGCCAGTTATTTTAATGTGACTATCATCAGTCTTATGTATATTATCAGTCCTTTGATAGAACGATTCTATACATTTGCCTCGTTTCTTGAATTTAGGCTTATACTTATCAGGATTTTTTGCATCATAATCAGACTTACGTTTCTTATAAAATCCCTTATATGCTTTAAGTAAATCTTTCATAGCCTGTTTGGTAATTGCTTCAGGAATAGTGTTTAACCAAGCATAATCAGGATTGTTATGTTTCATGTCTTGTAAATGGTGCATAAGGTCTGATAATTTTGCATACTCGCCTTTATCCTTAAACAGAGTTTCATAAAAATCCTTACTCTGATTCCAGGCAAAACGACTCGTACCTGCAAACTTAAAGAAATCCTGTTCCTGTTCTTTATTCGGTTGTAAACAGACTTTCTTTCCAATAAGCATAATCAGACCTTTTCATCAAAATGCTCTATAGTATCTAATCCCCACGTAAGATAGACCTTAAGTTTATCTATTAGCTGTTCATGTAAAACTCTATCCTAGCAATCATGCTCTCTAAAGTCCACAACATTATTAGAGTTTTTCCAACAATTTCTAAGTTTTCGGTAACTGCTGACTAACCCGAAGCTCTCCTCAAAAGTACCAATGTAACCTATCAAATCCATGCTATATTACTAGCACGAAAGGAGATACTATTTAAAAATTCATTGTTCTGCCAGAACCAGCCGCACTAGGCTTCTTACCGAAAGGTAAGTCATCCTTATTAGCAGTAGCCTTATCTCTATTCTGTTTCTGAGTAGTTTCATACTCAGTCATAGCAAGCTTAATAGCTTCTGCACTATAAGCGATTTCTTCAGGATAAGCATTACCAGATCCAGTTATAATCAACTCATTCTTATAGCTTACTTCACTCTGGAGCTGACCAAGAGCTGCCTGTTTCTTCTTTTCTACTCTAGCGTTTACAATCTCTCCATTAAGCTCATAAGTCTGTCCTACTTCAAAAAGATCGTTTGCATTTTCTGCGAAGTTTTCATCAAACTCGCTAGATACAGGACAAATCATATTAAGGATATTAATAGTTCCGTTATATCCAGGAACTATACCAGTAACCTTAAGTCTACCTGTCTGTTCATCATTAACTATTTCCCATGATTTAGAAGTGATAAAAGCTTCACACTTAAAAGTTCTCTGAGGCTTAAGCTCTCTAGTAACTCTAGTAAAGAAGTTACTCTTATAATTTACAACGTCTTTATTTTCCTGATTTCTATAGGTGTTAAAATCAGCCTTAGTATGTATACGATCAGCTGCTTCTTCACCAACTTCAGCAATAGACTTATATTCATTCTTAACTGTCATGATACCGTCATATGCCTTATTCTTTTCACCTGCACTAGTCATTTCCGCACAATACACACCAACTGAAATACTGTTGGTATCATCAACCTTAATGACCAGATTACCCTTGATAGCCTTACCACCATTAGGAGTAGTAGTTTCTTCAAGGTTCATACTACTTAAAATACCTTCAATGTTCACTGCTGTTTTTGATTGTCTTAAATTGGTTTCCATGATTTTTTTAACTCCTTTTCTTTATTATATATATTGTTATTTTGTTTTACTTTCCATTATAAGTATAAAATTTTGTATCTGTATTTACATTATAAATCTTTTCGAACTTAACAGCTTGAATGCATTTACATTGAGGGCATTTTGTAACTTTAACAGGGGTTATTCCCTTATAATCCCACTGGCAATCTTCCGAAGAATACCAGAAATCTTCCTCACATTTAATACATTGCTTTCTGTTTCTCATGATGTACTATCCCATAATTTATGCCCTTTCTTTAATGATAATGTAACTGACTATGGGATAAATCCGCATGAACATATCCATGTCCTTACGTTGTAAATATTACCATAAATGAGATATTATGTCAAGTGTTTATTGTTATTTTCTTTTACTATTGAAAATAGAGCCGTGATTACAGCCCCATAAGAATTTTAAAACTATTAAAATGGTTAGTAGCATTTTCACTATCCATATGAAATTGATAACAGACTTCATCTTTAAAGAACTGTGATCGCATATAATCTCTTTCAGATAATCCATGCTCTTTAGCTTTCTGACGGATCATATGTATTTTTCCGCTGGTTATAATATGCTTAACAGTTATATGTCCAGCATCCACCATAACCAATGCCTGTTTAACTTGTTTAACTATATTATTATATCCAAAATGTTTAGAGTTACGTCCTTGTATTAATCTGACTATATTATTATTTTTTTCTAATGTATAAGCTTTTAATGATCCTTCTCTTCTATTAGCATAATACAATTCTTCTTCAATAGCTTCTTGAGCTATTTTATATAATTCTTTAGATATGGGAATCGTTCTATTAGGGAGTTTAGCATAAAACTTATCACCGTCTTTAATGATATCAGTACGTTGAATAGAAGTTAATTCATTAAGCATATAACCTGCTATTCCTTCATAAGGAGCTAATACCAGAAAACTGTCTCTGGGATTATAATAATCATAATCTTTTCGTAATCTCTCAGTCCAATCTACAATAGTTTCCCTATCTATTACGACAGCTTTCATCATAACCTGATTACAATACTGGCCTATATTACCTTCCATTATATCTTCAAGTCTGACTTCATAATAATTAATTAAACCTTTAGAATAAGCCCATCTGATATATCTTCTAACATTATTATGGACCATCATAATACCTTTTACAGAAGTTTTATTTAAATATCTGTAATATTCTTCTATCTCTTGAAATGAAAATTCATATAAATCTTTCTTTTTCTGCTCTTCAAAAGATTTAGTATTACGGAAAAGAATTATCAGATTGCTTTTCATAGTATCTTTTTGTTCAGATAAAAACTTTTCTTTAATCTCAGGGTTATAAAATTGTACTCCAGTTATCTTAGCTCTAGCCATACTATCACCCCCTTAATTAAACCCAAGTTGTTCTATCTGATCAAATAAAGGTTTCCTCATACCCCTTAATTTTATATTATTTATCTTTTCATTCTCAACATATTTAATAACTTTCTTAGCTGCTCTTCCAGGTTTCTCTCCTTTATTTTTTATTAAATAGAAGTATAGTATCAACTCTGGGAATCCTATATATCTTCCTATTGATGTTGGATTCTCCTCTGCATAAGAATTTAATAATTCTTTTACTTCTTTAGTAGCTGATAATATATCCTGTCTTCCATAATCCTTTTTCTTTTTATCTCCTAACCAAGGACCAAACCAATAATATTCTATAATATCAGATAATGCTGTATAATCTATCGCCTTATCACTACCACGCTTAATTAACTTATTATATATACACCCACCATCTTCATTCAAGAAATTGCATACTTCATTAGAAGGTCTTAAAGCATCAAATGAATTACTTTCAATAGTAGTCATCTTGTTCTTCTGATCTGACTGATATATAAATTGCTGAGTCTTTTGTAATGAAAATTGAGTAATCTGTATTCCCATTGGATAATTAAAAGTCTTATCAGCTTCATAACATTTTCGCATAGCTTCTAATCTATGATAACCGTCAGTAATATCAAAAGAATCTAAGTTATCAAAAACTAGCTCTCTATTATTTTCACTGTACATAAATATATTTTTCTGATTTTCATATGGGATATCCAATGTGATATAATCTGAAATATACTCACCACTTTGCATGAGTTTAGCTATTTGATTAACAGATCTCATATTTATTTTAGTCTTAAAGATTACTTCATTCCCTTTAACTATCTTTTGTCTTACTCTTTGCTTTTCAAAATTATATTTTATTTTATTATTCCTATCTAATTCCAGAAAGAAACGTGCATCTACAGCTCCTATCCACTGTTTATTAGGTACAACAGCTATACAAGGAATAGCTATACGATAATTCTCTTCTGTCAAATATTTACTTTTACTCAGTTTTTGGATATCTTCTAAAGAATAATAAGTAGATAATGTAAACTCAGTTACATTCTTTGTTAATGCAGACGCAAGAAAAAATAAGAAATCTTTAGGTTTCTGATCTAAAGGTACTCTATCATTAATTACATCCATTGTTTCAGCTTGTGGCACTCCAAACTCCTGATAGCAATAATCAGTAACAGCTAACATTAGCTTTCTGTTTAGAGCTACTTTGTCACAGGTCGTTCGAAGACCTGTAATAAGATTAGTATTTTCCATATTATAGCCCTCCCATTTATACTAATACTATTACCTAGATATATTACTATAAATATAATACAATGGGAAGTCCTAAAAATCAATAATTTTTATGCACTATTATATTAAGTTTAACTATGTATTGACTTTAATAGTCATTTTACTACTTATGTTTACTATTTAGATACTCTGTTCTTTACTATTTTTGCCTTATCTAAATCTTCGGTAAAGCCCTATTTTATTGACTTTACCGAAAATTAGATAGGATATTTTTTATACTGCTGCCAAAAACTGTTCTCTAGTTATAGCTCTTCTTACAACTCTGACTTCTGTATATTCTTCAAAGTACTGACCATCCTGGAATGTAAGCTTCTTATCTCTGATCTGTACATCATCACTATTAGTAATATTAGGAGTTACTTTATGTGATTCAATAGGAATAATATCTTTCTTAGGAACTTCTACCTTTTCTTCTTCCTTATATTTATTTATAATTTCTAAAGTCCTTTCCATGCCGTATCTAAAATCGTCATTTGGTAAATCATCAACATCATCAACACCCAACACCTCATACTTGTACTCGTCAAAATTAGCATAAGCAAATTCCGCTTCATCTTTTATTTGCTCTTTCACCTTTCTCCAGGCTTCAAGACTTTTAATCGCCATAGTTAAAGCCTCTGTATCTAAAGCGACCTCATACTCTGACATTCCTAACTTTTTATATTCTATTATTCGATTCATACGATCAACAGCTAATTCAATCGTCATTTCGGGCATTTCAAAATATCTGTCAATTGTCATGCTGTGAGCCTCCCTCTGCATCTGTACCACCTAATAAATTAAGTTGATAACCATTCATGCATTTTGGATAATTCTGCATCTGGAAATATCCTTTAATATCTTTTACCGTTTCATAGTGTGAAAAAGTACATTCATCATCTATTCTTGCAAAAGTTTTCATTTCTCCATTGTCAACCATTGCTATGTTATCAATCATGCTGTGTACCTCATCACTCCCTTCTGCCAAGAAAGATACTTGCCGTGATTGTTGGCGTCATACATTCAGTATCAACCTCATAAGTTATGTTATTCTTGATGCACTCAAATAAATCTTTTGCTAACGCCCATTCTGTATATTCAATAATTTCATCAATATCTCCAACATAAATAGGAATTTTTCCTCCAATAGAATCAGGAATCATTCTTTTTGCCTTAAACTCTTGGAACGGCATTGTTGTATATCGAACCTTATGTGGCTCATTGTACAAGTCATATAATCTCTGCATATTAGGACTATCCGCAATAATTCTACGCATTAAATCGTTATCTGATTCAAGACGATTTATCCTCTTTTTCAGGCATTTCTTCGTCTGCCTTGCGTTCATTCCTTATCACTCCTTTCTACATCTTTTGCCCAAATATGACAAGATCCTTAATAACTCTGAGATTTATCTCACTGACCAGCTCCCTGATTTTTTTATAATCAGGCTTATCTGGTAGAGAGGTATGCTTTATTGAATCCTGTAGGTGCTTCTCATACTCATTTACCATCTCAAAGAACTCAGGACGGACATCATTGTTCTCGGTAATATATATGCCGTTTCTTATATCCATGAGCATATCATGCTCTTTTACACGGTGAGTTATTATCTGTTCCTTCTCCAAGATATCAAAGCACATAAGATATAATCTTACTAGATGCATCATATGTTTACCGATTTTTGCATGTTCAAGAGCCTTTTGATTTCGTTTCCCTATTTTTGTGTATTCAGAAGTGACATTTTTTAATTCGTTCCACATTCCACAATAATCTCTTAAAGGGTAATGATGCAAAGAGATATCCATATATATTTCCGTTTCCATATTTTCTTGATCAGATTTATCTATATATAAATTGATAGAATCTTCTGGCATAGTAGAATATCTTTTAGTAAAATCTGTTCTCATAAATTCCATTGTTTTAAGAATATGCTTCTCAAGACCTTCTTGAGTCATACTATGAGCTGATTTTTGAGTTAATCTATAAAGCTGAGCGTTAGCATATCCACCAAAAGAATTAGCACACTTCTTAGATAAGAATAAATGAGCATTATCTATTAGTAATTTACCTTCTGGTTTTAAATATAGATATTGATCTTCATCAAGACCCATCATTTCAATTACATTAGGATTAGTATTACTTAATAAATTGGCTATTTTCCCTAACCCATAAATAGTAGTATCAGTAGCTTCATTTACTACCTGTTCAGATATCCCACCAAAACCACCACAAAGTATTTCTTCCTTTGAGGGAAGATAAATACCACGAATATCTATATCGCTATTCTCATTATTAGTTCCATATGCATAAGATCCACCCAACCCCAGGAGAATAATATTATCTCCTAGGTGAGGATTAGTACGTAAAAAACTATATTCTTCTGTATTCAGTTTCTCTCTTATCTGTTGATAATTCATACCTTTTCCTTTCCGTTGTTACATCCAAAATTATCAGGAAGCCAATTGATTTGCAACAACTTACAATAGTTATCTTCTTTACTAAAATTTTCACATTTTAAACATGAAATAAAACTATTTATTTCTTTCGAAAATGATATATTACTATCTACATCCTGCACCTCCACTTTAAATCTCCCCATATCAACCCATGTGGCATTACCGCAATCATCAACTAACACTATTAGACCATCCTCACTGACATAAAACCCGTCTATATCCATTTCCATTAAACCGCCTCTTTTGGCTATATTTTTAATAACACGATCTGTAGGCTCTTTGCCTGTTTTTCTATCTATAATCTGAAATACCATTCTTTATCCTCACTTTCCTGTGGCTCTGCGTACTTCTTTTCAATTTGTTCAAGATTATCGGCAAATTCATTTAAGGCTTGTGCGACTTCTCTTGATTCAGATATAATATTCTTCAGATTCAGTTCTGCCGTGATTTTATATGGTGTCATATTTATCCCTCACTTTCTGCCTTATACTTGTCGATAATTTCAAGTGCCGTTCGCAATCCAAATCTTATGCCCTCATTGAAATCATTACAACCTTCATAATCGCTGATTTCTGTTTTTATTTCTTCCTTAATGCCATCAATATCAGACATAGGTATAGTATCTTCAATATATGCAAGTGCAAAAATCAACTTCCACATATTTTCTTTAGGAATATATTTAATAAAATCATATTCTCCTATATCAAGTAATAATTTTAATTTTTCTTCTCTTGTCATTCTTCCACCTCCTATTCCATTGGAATATATTCTAAATTATCAGCAATACTTTTTGGATTAAACCAATTTGTCCATGGATTTTCTGCCCAATATTTTGTGTTATATACCTTTATATTCCATGCGGTTATATCAGCTATTACATCGGATTTAGAGACATCTTCATATTCTGATTTGGCAATCTCATAACGCTTACATAGTCCATCATAATTAATTTTATTTTGTTGAATAGTGTTGTTGGCTGTAGCATGAGTTACAATAATCACGATCAACGATATACACAATACGACTGAACTAACAAAGGTTAACAAAATTCCAATAATATCTAAGTCATAACTGCTCTTACGCCAAATTATAATTCCTAAAACTAACATAATTGCAAATATAAATGTTATAATCATTATTATTCCTCGCTTTCTGCCTTATCTGCTTCTATGACTGCCTTTGCAATCCTAACATAGTTGCTTGGATAATTAGCTGTATCCATAGGTTCTTTTAATAACTTACTCCTATCAATTAAATCTCCATGACCTTTAGGCAGCGGTATACTCTTAGCTATTGCTTCTGCAATTACATATTCATATGAATAGTTCTTCCAATATTCATAGGTTTCTTCAGGTATCTTAATTACCAATTCTATATCTGCCATTTTATTCCTCCATTTCTTTGTAACTTACATTAAATTCCTCGGATTCAATTTTTTCACCACATCCAGGACAGTAATGCGCTTTAGAACACATAAATTCAGTATTACAATTACAGCATTTACCATAAGAGCAATACCATTCATCAGGCTCTTTAGACCATTTTATTTTTGTCATCCCTTATCACTCCCTTCTCTCCCTATCGAGCTTGTGAATTTTTTATTGCTTTCGATCTCTTTATCATATTCATCACGTAAAGCTATGAGAGGATTATCAATAGGCGTACAATCTGCTATAGCATAAGCTACAACCTCTACATCTGTCCGATTCGTAGGGATTAAACCTTTACTATATATGCGATACGGAATATCAATGATTATTTTCATTCTTCACCCTCCATCTTTGCACCTCTTGTGCGTTTATTTATAATTTCCAGCACATCCCTTTTGCAATCCTCATATGTTGGTTCTATGTGATCTAATTCAGACAGCTCATTTATTTCTGCCTTAATACCTTTTATCACGGATAAGGGTATGAACTTATCATCTTCTACCCACTCCATATCAATGATGTCTCTTTCGTCAATATATCCGCATCCTTCATCACAATTATCATTGATTATATGTTTTCTTAAATCTTCTTCGCTTATCCATTTCATTCTTTATCCTCCTCACCTGTCGGGCTTGCCTCATACTTGTCAATGATGTTTAATACCCTATTAAGTGAAAATACACAGCTTAGACCGCCAAGTTCAAGTTCTCCTGCGTAATTCTTAGGATATAAAGAGATAAACTCGGCTCTTATCTTGTCAAGCACATCATTGATAACAATTATCTTTTCTTCGTCTGTCAGAAAATCCAAATCATCATGGTCTTTATCATAAAATCTGTCTGATTTAAATTCTTCAATAGGAATTATGCCTTCTTCAGAAACCTTTACGATATATTTTTTTCCTAATTTGAAATTCATTCCTTATCCTCACTTTCTGCCTGTAGCTCATCTATCCGTTTTTCAAGTTCTACGATTCTATTCAATGCATCCTTTAAGATTCGTGCATTAATATTCACTACATTGGCAACTGTTCTGGTATCATCATTCCAGATTCTACCACTTATGGCTACAACATCATCTGCTGTCATTCCTCACTCCCATCTGCCCCTATCGGACTCTACCCATGTTTCTTTCCTCCTATATTATATCCTGACCACATATAGGGCAATGAACTGCTGTTAAACTTTCAAGCAACCACCATCGATTACAGCGTTTGCAAAAATAATATTTTTTCATTCTTTCACCTCCTCCATCTTTGCTCCGCTTGTGTGTTTATCTATTATCTCAAGTGCTAAAATCAATCCACTGTTGAAATGAGCTTGATGGTCTGGCAAATCAACACTACCATTATCATTTACATAGCCCTTAAACTTCTTAGATTTTATCTCTTTCTTAATATCCTCTATTGCCTTTTTATAAACTTCACAGTCTTTCAGGAGTCTTGCATTTTCCTTTTCAAGTTCAGCTATCTGCCTGTAAAATATCTTTTCCGATTCAGTTGGTATATCATCACCCCATGCTAAATGTCCATCAGTTAATCCCATTTTCTTCACCCTCCTTATACGACTCATAGTTTGAACAATACCAATCCCACAATACACCCCCGCATTTTAGAAAAGAACAAGGTGCATGTCCCTGTACATCGTGTACTCCCTCATAATACTTGCATTGATTACATCTGTTCGGCTCTGGCGTAACAGGCGGAAGTTCGTCAATTAATTCGCATACATAATCTTGATCTACCTCTATATCTGTACTAATACCGCTTCTAATAAGCTCCTTTACTGATTGTCTACTTACATAATTTTTATATTCTTCTGATTCATATACAACAGTACCACTCTTAATTATTTCTTGTAATTTTTCACTCCACGCACCAAAATAATCGCAAAAGTTTTCCTTTTCCCAAATTTCTTCTGGTATATCAATTATCAGTTTCATCCTTATTCTCCTTATTTTTCTTATGATCCTTAACCTTATCAATCAACATTACAATAGGACTAAAAATACACCCAAGTATAAACGCTATAATTATTATTAAAACAAGTGTTGATATTTTAACTACTAACATTTTATTTGTCCTCCTGTTCTTTAATATATTCTTTAGCTTCTTCAGATAATAAATTAGTATTATTTTTTAATTCCTTTAGGCGACTTAAATTTATATTAGTATTTTCTATTACTGTTTTAAAACTACGATTATTCCACATTCTACAAGCTTTAATCCAATCATAATGATCAGGACCTTTACATCCGCATACACGGCACCAACCATACCAACCATCCATAGTATCCCAATTCAACATTCCAACAGTTCCACAAAAAGGACATCTATCTAACTCAATACAATTAGCATGATTATACATATTAGCTGTTCGTTGTATTTCTTCATCTGAAAGTGAATTTAATTCTTCTCTGAAATTAAATATTTTGTATTCTATTTCAACATCACCTAGGGACGTTTTACATTTTGCTATATATGTTCTCATTATTTATTCCTTCTTTTTTCTATATATTCAACTGTAATTTCATCTTTAGCTATTCTTTCTCCTAGTGAATCAAAAAAATTAACTGAACCATTTTTATCATCTCTATAAACAGTAAAAATACCCGTTGCTATATCTAATTCACCCCTGTACTTCGATGGTTCTATATGTACTAAATTCTCATATGGTTTGAAATCCATTTTTATATAATTCCTTTTGTATTTCTTAATTATTATTTACATTTACATTTACAGGTGAAATCTGTTCTATAGCATCAATAGCATAAGACATACCTAATTTAACATTCATTTCACCAATAGCATCACCTTTAATTGTTTCTTTCCTTTTCTTTATAGCGTTTATTGCTACCTGCTTATCTATATATTCAGGCTCATTAAGCTCCTCAATAGCTTCAGTTATTATTTCAGTTATTGAATATTGCTTATTATCTTTTACTAATATAGTATCATTCTCTTCATCTATAGAAAATCTTAAGAATTGTAACCAACTTATTATTTCTTTTTTATCCATTTTTAATCTCCTGTTTATTCGTAATAATCAATCCCCACTTCAACTGTATTCTCATTAACTATAAACCAATCCAGAACAATAGCATTTAATATCTCATCTGGTAGTTCCCTAAAATCTACTTTATCTTTCCTATACATATATTTTTCTTCTGCTCCATTCCAGTTATATAAAATATCTATTACAAGATCATTATTTAAATTAATATTTCCAAATTCCCTTAATGAAATATTACCATATGTACCCATACCTTATCTCCTTTTTTAATCTTTTAATCTTCTTCCCCATCTTCGTCTATATCTTCTTCATCATTTCCCTCTTGATAATAAGATATCTTTTCCAACACTTCCCTTGATTCAATATTGAAGATATCCATTAAAGAAACGTCTTTACCAAAGACTTCCGCAATCTGAGCCATTGTCATTTCAGTTGTAATATAACGTGCTATCTCCCACATAGTATCACGACCTTCACAGAATCCTTGAGCGAAAGCTTTCATATTCTCAGGAGTTTTCTTTGTTTCTATTTTATTCATTTTCTGACTATCTCTGAACCCTTCATCATAAGCATCACAAATAATAGGCTTCATTGCTTCTTTTATTCTTTCATTAAAATCTTCTAATCCAGGATGACCTAATACTCTACTCATTTGATTTTCCTCCTTTTTTAATAATTATATTTCTACCTTTGTTTCCTTATCATAATACCATCTTATAAAATCAATCGTGAATATATCCATATCTGTGTCGGCTTTAAAAGCTGCTAATGCATTTGATATTCTTTTCTGTAATTCGGTATCATTCATTGCTCTTGCTCCTACATAGCAAGTCTCAAGATAATCTACTATTTCTTTAAAATTATCCATTAAATATTATTTCCTTTCTTACCACTCCACTCCAAAGAATTCCTCAGTTCCCTCATTGATGTTTTCGTACAGATAAATATCTAATCTCCGTTCATCATCTGTATATTTATATCTTGCTTTATTGGGTAAGTTATTTAGTTATACTATTAATATTTCTATAATACCATTATAAAACTCAGAATACAAGCGTTTTTTCATACATATCCCCCTATATTTTCCATATTATAAATATATCATCTTCTTTATGTTTTATTCCTGAATACAAAAGATAATCACATTCTGTTATAAAATCTGATATAATAGCTGGAACTTCTGTTCTCGCTGCAAACTTAAACAGATTAGTTACGTCAGTAAATATCCAGCACTTATTATCATCATCCCACTTCCCTAATTCATCACAAGAAGCATAGAATTCCTTTGATACACTCTTACCATTCAACCATCTTCCTGTCTCATATGTAAGAAACGGAAGAATTAATTTGTTATTACATTCTTTCGGATAATATTCCCAGTGAAGATTCATACCCATTCTTTTTTCTCCTCTTAAATATCTTTGTTCTTCATTAAGCTGTAATTTTATCTCCTTTAAATAAAATCGTTATTAAAAAGTAATTTCTAATTTTGGTATATGATAGGTTTCTGTTTCGTCATCTACTGGAACAATCATAAATATATTTCCATATGACACTCTATTATCATAATCTATATATTCTTTTCGAACAATCTTATAACAACTAGATATTCCCTTCTCATCAAACCATTTTTTTATCGCTTTATATAATCCAATCTCATTAGTATAATAAGGTCCACCAAAATCTCCACCATGAATAATTGCTTGAACAATAATTTCATTCATTAATTCTATTTCTTTTTCAATAGTCATAGTTTACCTCCCAATAAAATAACTCTTTTTAAGCTGCAATTTCAACAGGTAACACATATTCTTTAGGTACTATTATCCTTGTACCATCAACTTTTGTTACCCATCCCTTAGCCTCTATCTCCTCACAATCCTCTGCCTTATAGATCTTGGGTGTCTGCCAGCCTTGCCAATTGTCCCAATACTCTTTATGTTTACCTGCAATTATCTTTGCCCCTCTTAAACTAGCGCTTTCTCCGTACCAATAATATTCATATTGACCACCTATTACTTGATATTTTTTCAACCTTTAATCCCCCTTTCCGTTTCTCTAATTTCCTCTACTAACCATTCTATCTGATAGTCTTCTAATTCTTCTTTAAGTTCTTCTTGATTGCTATTATGTTCTTCTATTTCTTTTTTAATTACTTCTGCAAGTTCTTTATCGCCCTCAATTGTACATCCAGAAGAGGCGATACCAGTTGCCATAGCATCTATATATGGTTTCCACTCATTGATAAAATTCGATTTCTATTTATTATATATCTGAATCAAAATCTAAATCAAAATACTTTAACGAGCTATAAGCAAGAAATCCCTCACCTCTAAGCAATGCGTAGATGGTGGGATGAATTGCAGTTTACACGGAATTATTTATGTATTGCCAATTATTGTTATGAGAAACCAGTCTCAAATTAGCAATAGAAACCTGCTTATAAGATTTACCTGATAGCGTGATATATTCGTCATCTGAATTTTTGACATAAGCACCACCAGAAGTGAATCCTGTTATGTAGCCAATCTGTCCCAATACGGAAACCTTATCATTAAGCCAAAATCCTTTATAATATGGCGTATTTTTACTATTGCGCTTCTGTGTGTGATTAGGTTCTTTACGCCCTTTACGAGCTGTAGCTTCATGTAATGAACGCTTTTTCTTGCGAAATTGTCTTATTAATAACCACTCATTAGGATTTTCTTTTATGGTTTTAATACCACTTATTACAATTGCGTCATTGTAATGAGTTTTCTCTAAACCAATATTCTTACGTTTCGGTGTAGTCTCTGAGCCATAAGTAATTACCGCATTGGAGTATTTCATAAAAATCTTTTTACGCAACGCATTCATAAATGGCGGTTCTTTGTACTGTTTTACTTTTTTATGTTCTTCCTGCCATTTATAAAGAATACCGCCTTTCTTATGGTTTGCTGATGTATGACAATCAGTGCATACTGTGATGAGATTATCTACTCTATCTGTACCACCATTACCACGGTATATGATATGATGCGTTCGCAAAATCTTATTTTTAGATTTACCGCATACCTGACAAGTGTAATTATCCCTTGCAAAAACGAAGTACCTTTCATCAAAGAAACCGTATGTCTGACCATGCTGATAATCCACACCGTTAATGTCAGGATTAATCATTTTTACCGTATCGAATTTACCAACTTCTATATGCAATACGGGGATTGGAACTAATGCAGTGAACTTATCTATCCATGTAAAAGTATGGTTAATTCTATTCTGTAGACTTGGTGGAAGCCATTTATCTGTACGTTTACGATTAAGAAAACGTGGCTTACGATACCTGCATTTACGATTCCTGCGACTTCTACGATAAATGCGTTTAGAATCAAGGTTAGAACTAATATCCTGTCTTAATTCTATTTCTGCCTTGTAAAGAACCTTATCTTCTGATGTAATTGCGATACCAACATGCTTAGCGCCTGTATCTACTCCTATATGACAATCCTGTTTTGTTTCCCCTGTAGCATAAGTTAGCTGAATGGTAAACGGATTATATTTATTGATTACAGCTTTATTCTCTTTTAATAGAATACGAGCTTTTCTTTGACTGCAAGGCATTAGTGGTTCACCTCGCATATTGAGTACAAATATTCTATTCCCCTGTTTCATAACTATTACCTTTGATGCCTACCCTCAGGTGGCATCCCTTTCTTATGAAAGTTTGTTTCCCTTCCTCAATGTTATAAGTGCTTGCCGTAATCGGTCATTTGAGGTTGACTGTTCCTACCCATCAGAACTGTTTACAGAGCCTCCACAGTTGCTACAGACTTGGGAACCATCCGTAGGTGTGATAACACAAATAACGTAGTTCTCTAAGAACTTAAAGTAGTCAATCAGAGCTTTTACAAGCTCCGACTTCTAAGACATTAGTCGTAAGTCGGGGTAGTTGACCTATTTCCATCTTAACTAAATGACCTGTTGCTATTAGATGTTTTGCCTTTGCGTGATAGTTATAATAACTCATGCTATAAACTCCATTAACTCTGCTATTTCTTTTCCTATCTTAGTTTCATCTCTTCTCATATAAAGTTCGGTAGTATTAATAGATTCATGACCCATAGCTATACGGACCTTATCAAGATCTCCATTTGTCTTTTCCAAAAGCTGAGTTCCAAATGTAGCTCTTAATTTATGAGGAGTAATATTTTTAATATCTAAACCATACTTATGAGTAATATCAACTATACAACTTGTATCTAATCTTCTTTTTCTGTTTGAAATAAATAAAGCGTCTTCTTCTTCTCCATCTAATATTTCAGAACGTCTTATTAACCATTCCTCAATATTTATTCTTACATTATCAGAGAAATAAAACACTCTTTTCTTATCTCTCTTTTCTATTGTAACTAAATACTTTTCTTTTAAATTAATATCCTTTACATTAAGACGATACATAGCAGAACATCTCATACCAGTAGTTAAAAAAAGTTCTATCATACAACGATCTCTTTCTTTCCATAACTCTTGTCTTGCTTTTGCTCTATGACTACCGACTCCTGATTCTACATTTTTAAGATAGTGCTTAATTTCATCTTCATGTAGAACATTCTTTAATCTTTTTTCCTTCTTCTCTATTTCTTTTACTTTATTAGTTTTTGATATTTTAACATATTGCATGGAGTTTTCAAGATTTCTTCTACTAGCTAAAAGATATTCAGAAAAAAGTTTTAAAGCAGAATATGTTGCTATTTTATATGTGCTAGATTTACCTTCAATTTCATTTAAAAAAGAAGTATAATCTTCATAAGTTATTTCTTTTGCCATCTTATTTATATATATTAAAAATCGTTTAATAGTAGCAAGGTAAGTATACTTTGTTGAAATAGAAAAAGCATCACGAAGATGATTAAGATATCCTTTTAATAACTCTTTCTGTTCCCCAACATGTTCATTTATTATCTTATTTATCATTCTATTATAATTATTAATATACTGCTGCTGTCCATTCATATTTTGTACCTCCTTTATAATACTGATAAACTATCTTTAATATCTTCTATTTCCTTTATCATATTATTTATTTTATCAACCGTATCTTCCAATTCATCTATAGCGTCTTGCATTGCGTCTCCTTTTAATCCGTCTTGAAAACTTTCGGGAAGATTGTCAAATGCAAATTCTTCATCCATTTGTATATCTTCTATACTATTTTTATAACTTTCTAATAATTCTGTCACAAGTTTTAATTTATTATTTGCCTTTTTAATTTCTGATCTACGCTCTTTATTCATGCTCTTCTCCTTTCTTACTGAAACAACACTTCCCAACCGCTAAGTTTCCTTTTTAATATTCCCTTCTTAAAATCTTCATTAATCTTTTTCACTATTTCTTCTATCTCATAGTCTGTTAAAAATCTTTTCTCTTCTCCTATAATTGCTTCTATTGAATATTCTTTTTTATACCATGTAAAATCTATTAAGTTTCCTGTGTATAAGTCAAATAAACAACGAAGATTAAACCCGATATTTATCTTATCAAAATCAAATATTTCTTTTGCATTAAATATTATTCTTTCTTCTAATCCTTTAATCTGATAAGGCATTATTATATATCCTAACTTTTTAGTTTTACAATGCATACGAATATCAGTTATATCTTGAGGATGATTCCCTATTGTATATCCAGGAACTCTATTAAAAGCTTTTTCGCCCCACATTTTCTGAAGCTTTCCATAACTATATGCACAAATATCTCTCTTCCCAAAACAAGAACGCTGATAATTTGCTTCGCTAATTCTTCTTTCCATAGTAGCATTACGAAGAATTTTTCCAGTTCTATCATCAACTATATATTCATCTCCAGACCAATCAAGATTTTTTCTGGTTACTTTTCTTCCAGAAAACAGATCAATGTCTGAACCAACAAAGTTATCATAATATGTCTGAGAAGGATTGTTACCATTCAGATAATTCCGTAAAGCCCTCTTTTCAGAACTACTATTCTGAGATATATGTTTAACCCCAGTAACTATACCACCTATTCCTAAAGCAATTCCCATTATAAGACCGAACATATTACACTCTCCTTTCATATTATTTACTTTAACTATTAAAGGAGAGTTACCTTTTCAGTAACCCTCCATTCAATTATAGTTTCCCAATCGTCTATCTTCGCAAAACCCTCAAAGAGATCAATCCAACTATTGTTCCAGTTCAACCGTTTAATCGTTTTCATTTTCTCTTTGTAAAAATTTAGCATGTCTTCCAAAGCTTTATCCATAGTGGTATAAAGACTAACTGTTGTATTCTGACCATTGATTTCTACTAAGCTTATCATCTCTGTACCTCCTGTTGTTATTTCCTTTGGGATTCTTTATAGAGATTATAAGACAATAGAACACCAATGTCAATAGGTTATACCTATTCTCATTATATATTATCACCTCCTTTCTTCCTTGTCAACAACTTTTTTAAAAAAGTGTTGACGCAGAAAAAAGAAAGCGTTAATATATTAATGTCGTACACATGCGGTGTGCAATTTTTCCCACCAATTAAGCAGCTTCAGTTACCTTTTCAATTGCCTTATTATAAGACTTTTCAAGTTCATTATATCTAGTAGTAACAGCTTCTTTCTTAGCAGATCCTGAACCACAAGCGTCATTATATTTAGATGAAATGGAAGTTTTATTGTCTACTCCGAAGAATTTGTTGATCCAGTCGGTAAGAACATCATCCTTTACCTTATCATCAGTTGCCTTATCAATAATAGGAAGAAGTGACAGGAAGTGAGTCTTAGTAAGAATCTTCTTAACAGTTTTCTTATTCTCTTCATCTTCACTAAGTTTCTTAGCAACTGTTTCTAACCGACCCATAGCACTATAAACCTTATTCTGAAGTTTCCGATCTATCTCAGTATCAGTAATCCATTCCTGTACATTCTTAGTTTCCAGATTATCATGACCACTGAGAAGATAAGCTGCCTTGATAACCATATCTTCATTAACATAGTTCTCACGTGCCTTATCAGTAAGTGCTATCTGGAAGATAGAGTGCTGACCAAGTTCTCTTATAACTCCCTTTGACAATGCTCTTACTCTAACCAGACAAGGTGTTGAAACAGGCTGACCGTTATTCAAGCGGAAGAACATTTCAGCAACTTCATCATCTGTAATTCCCTCAAAGTAGTAGATAGTAAGAGAAGCGCTATCAAAGTCATCCTTGATATCATTAGGAAGATCTTCATACTTGCAGCCATTCAGATCAACCAGAACATCCTCTCCATTTTCCTGGATAGTTATCATAGGGAGTCCACTCAGTTCGAATTCGTTTGAGCAAAATCTCTTAAGAGTAGTGAATCTCTGCTTTCCATCAAGCATATCATAGATACCATCTTCTCCCTTACGGCAATAACAGGGCGGCACAGGATAATTTGTGATTAAAGAATGAATGAGTAAACTCTGTCTGGATTTATTCCATACAAAACCACGCTGTACACTGTTCTCAAAACTGATCTTTCCATTGCCGATCATCTTAACAACCTGCTTTACACTCCAAGTAATGTTTGCTTTGTTTAACATGCTTTTTCCTCCTAAAATTTTATTTGTTTTTGTTATTGGTTTCTTTTACTTAACTATATTCTTCTTAATTCTCTTCTTTTACTTATCTATATTCGTCTTATTTTTCTACCAGATTGTTTTCCTTTATTAGCCGTAAAGCTACAACTGATTTCATTCTTACAACAGGGATTGAGATAGGATTCTTATTTTCCTTTATATAAACTTCATGATCCCCTTTTGTTCTATCATAACTATAACCGTTATCTTTAAGTATCTTTTTAAACTGCTTTACTGTGTACTGTTTCAACCTTTACCTCCGTTTCGTTTTCTTTCTAACTTCCTCTTAAACTCATTAAAGTTTACCACCTTTCTGTCTTTCGTAACATTTGTTACAGGTTCATTTAACCTTACTGGTTTTTTAATAAGCATTACACTTGGTTTACTATCGTTCATCTATATTCGTCTTATTACTCCTTTCATGTTATTTTATTTTACTTTACATAATTTGTCAACCCTTTTCGTTATACATTTCAAATTTTTTCTTGACCGCTTCCTTTAATGTAGCTACCTCTTCATGCTTAAGGTGTAATTTTTCATGAACATCATCAACCAGATCGCTAATAATATCATCTATATTCGACTCATTTCCACACAACTTTTCCATTTCATAAATAGCAATCACTAAATTATAGCACCTTGAAATCTTTTCATATGAACTCATTTCCATTTTTTCATTCTCCTTTCTTCTATGAAATTTCTCTTTGATTTAAACTCCTCCTAAATATTCTCCTCCTAAATATTTAACTTTCTTTCCATTAAAAAACCATGTCCATTCACAACCATCTTCTCCTTCAAAAGATATGTAAGAACCTTTTTCTATATAAGGAGCTAAAGCCATAAAGAAAATCTCTTCATCTCCTAACTTCTCACCAATAAATTCTACATTTACTATATTTCCTTCATCATCATGTTCTGATTCATATCTTATTTCTTCCAATGCTTCTTCTATAGTTTCTGCTTTTAATACTACATTAGTGTCTACCCAGGAAAAATGAGGATATTCTTTTCCATATATATAATCTTTACAAGTCATATTCTCAGGAATAAAGACTTTCTTTAAAGCCTGTAAAGCTTTTCCAAAATTCTCTTTCTTAATTACAAATTTACTATCTGTCTGATCCATATAATATCCCATATTTTAATCTCCTTTCCATTAAATAATACTTTTATTTATGATTTCCTTTAAACTCTTCTTTTGTAATTTCAATAGCTTCAATAGGGATATTTAATCCATATCCCTTACTATGATACCGTTCTACAGATTTAATTGCCCCCTCTTTTGAATAAGCAAAAACATCTTCTTCATAATCATATGAACCATTTACTGCGCTATATGACGGTATTCTATGAACCTTTACTCTATAATATTTTCTCTTTCTTCCTTCCATTTTATTCTCCTTTCCATTAAATGAAGTTTTTATTTAAACATCCATATCTATTACCAAACTTCCACATTCATGTTCATGGAATTCATCTTTATCATCTTCTGTTACAATAAAAGCATGTTCAACTATATATTGAGTACCACCGCATATTACAACTATTGGTTTATTTTCATCTGCCCCAAGTTCTCTTAGCATCTTTGGAGTATATCCTTTAAATCTTTCCATATTATTCTCCCTTTCCTATCCATATCTGTTCTTTTACTAATTCACTCGTATCCATATTCTCTAATTCATTAGCGAATTTATCTGTAAAACTAGCAGCTTCTTCATAACCAGCTTCTTTTAATAAATCTCTTACAAATAATGTCATATATGTAACACTTGCTCTGTTAGGAATACTAATAGTTCTTTTCCATTCATCAACAACTTTTTTAAATCCTTTAGATGTCATCATAACTTAATCTCCTTTTTATGAAACGATGTTTTTATTTATATATTTTCATATAACCAACCAACACCTTTGCTATGTCTATCGTCAAACCAATACCAGATAGTTTCTATATCTTCGTCTTTATCAAAACAAAACCATTTTTCTTTTAACCGTAAACAACCATATTCATCTTCATAAGTTGCTACATCTTCAAGCTCTCTCCATTTCTCTTCTAATTCTTCATCAGTAAACATTGTCTTGTCTCCTTTCTATTAAACAATATTTTAATCTCTAAAAGCCATCACATATGTTTCATTGAATAACCAATCGTCTCGCTTTATGATTTCGCAAAGCAAATCAAAATCTACATCCTCAACTTCATATCGTGATTTATCTTCCATTTCAGCATTCCATTCAGGTTCATTAAAATTTCCAATTTTCTTATTAGCTTCAATTGCTAATTCTATTGCTGTTTCTTTTCCTATAGCATTAACAAGAAACTGTTCTTGATCTCTGTTAAATGTAACTAATTTCAAATCCATTTCTTATCCTCCTATAAAATAACCGTTTTTTTTATTTATTTGGAAAAGGTGAGGTTGGATATTTGACTATCCAACCTCTTTGTGGTACAATACTACTTGAACTTACTGGGCTTTGATGTCAGCTTCTACTTCGCTTCTCTCTCCAAGATCACAGGTCCCAACCAGTTCTCCATCGAGATAGACGTTGTAGTACTGCCATCCATAGCCCTTGTTCATAAGCTTAAAAGTGACCATACCACTCTCTCCTTTCCGTCTAAGGTTAATCCCCTAGAACCAAGTTAATTATGTTCCCTTTCATATATGCTTCACAAATTTTATTAAACTCACTATCAGTAACACAGATATCTAAACTATATCTACCTCTCTTTCTTTTTTCCGAATAATCATATTTGTCTTTCCATGATAACCCAAGTACAAGTTCAATTGCATGTTTATGTCTAGTAACCATTCCAGTATCATCAAGTCCAGTATACAAAGTAAACCAATTTTTATCACTCTTTATCTCTTCCACTTCATAAGAAAAGTAACCTATATCATCCAATTCTTCTTCTGTAACAATTCCATTATCTAAAGCTCTTTTTACTATTTCTTTTTCTCTAGGTGTTATACTCATTTACTTACCCTCCTTTACTTCTTCCATTTTTATATCTACTATTTCATCTGGTAATTCAAAATCTTCATCTAATATCTTACAAGCTTCTTCATATGAATCAGCTTCTATTTCATATACTTCACTTTCTACTACTGTCCATCTAATTTTATATGTTTGCATTTTTTCTCCTTTCTTATATATATTTCTCCCAATCCTTACCATAACAATCCATCAGCCTATACTTTCTAAACTCAGCTACCCATTCTTCATTTAACTTCTCACCATAAGGACTTCTAGGATCTGTCGTTGCAATCTCCCTTATAGCTTCTATATAAGGAGCTTTATCTATATCACTATTTACTTTTAATTCTCTTTCCCAATACCGTAAGCAACTATTGAAGTGATCTTCAAGTACTTTCATTGTTTCTTTTTTAGTCATCTTCTTCGTCCTCCTCTTCTATAATGTCAATAATGTCGATTTCAAAAAGCTCTCTGCTATCATCTTCATACCAAGCTCCATCTGCCTTATAATCTTCAATCTTCTGCTCTATATAACTCTCTGCATCTTCCCTTGCTTCTTCTTCCGTATCAAACTCTTCATCTGAAGTATGAATCCAAGCACCTTCAAAATAAACTTCATAACTATAACCAGTTATCTTTCCCTCTTTAATACTCATGTTTGATCTCCTTTCTTATCTCCTTTATACTCCATCAATTAATACCATACCTTCTTTAATTTTTTCTACATAAGCTCCATAATACTCTTCACATTCTTTCCAATTCCATTCTTCTAAATCGTCTTTACAATATCTTTTCTTTTTTCTTACCGCTAGTTGTTTAGCTTTCTCTTTATCTTCAGAAAAAGCCCTAACTTCATACCAACCTCGAATTACAGCCATGTACATAATTATTCTTTCCTTTCTTTAAATTCAAATATTGTATAGTCATTAGGATTAAGTACTCCATATCCTATGTTATCAGTACAACTACCAATTCTTGATATTATTATTTCCATATCTTCTCTATCAGTCATATCGAGATCTGCACTTTCTGTTGCTCCACCACCGTAATAATCAAGTACTAAACTATAGCTCTGAGTATTATCAAATAATTCGCTTATATCCTTACAACCAAACCAACCAGAAGAACTATTATAAGCTTCTTTCATTGATTTCGCCTCTTCTAGACAATCAGCACAAAAATCAAATTCAGGAAATATACCACCACAATTTTCTATTCGCTTAAATAATTCTTCTACACATTCTTTTAAAGTACCGTAAATCTTATTTCCCTCTATTATCATGTTATTCTCCTTTCATCCTTTAACAGCTACAACCCTAAATGGATAACCATTAGGCATTAACATTTTGCTTAAATTAATTTGTAATACTATTTCATTGCTATCTTTCTTTTTCTTAAAACTCATTAAGTTTTTCATTTCATTATCTGGATCTTTACAAACTGTTTTATCATTCCGTAAAAATCCAAAGCACTGACCAGTATCATCACAACATGCTAAGTAATACATTTATTTTACCTCCTCTAAATCTTCTTCATTATATAACCACTCTTCTTCAATAGCTGTTTCTGGAAACTGCCAGTCTATAGCGTCAAATAACAAACAAGCTAACCTATCAAGTAATTCTCCCTTTACTTTAGGGTATTTATTTTTTACCACTTCTCTTAAATCTCTCTTGTTATAAGCATTTTCTCTATTTACTACAAAACCATCGACTTCATCTTCATATCCATATTCAGGGATATAAATTATTTCATCATTATCTATATCTTCCCAATCTTTTTCAGTATATTTATAACCATATCCCTGTCCGATCCATTCATAAGGCATCGTTTCTGTTTCGTTGTACTTATTAAACTCTGTAAGTGTCATATTTGTCTCCTTTCATTACACACTCTTAAATATTTCCCTTGACATTCCATATTCTTTTTCCCACTCTGCTATAGCTTCTTCTTTTGCAACACCTAATATATATTCTCTTCTTGTTTGATAAGGTTCATCAAACAGCTTACCAAATACTTTTCCACCAAGTTTTTCGGGGTAGCAACCAAAACCACCTTCAGCCAAGAACAACTGATTCTTTGCGTTTTGATATTCTGGCTTGAACTGTTCCGTTGAGATAATTACAAACTTACCTACATAATTCTCTCCATCCTTAAGCCGTACACAATCTTCTCTTGTAAATACTTTTACCATAACATTTACCTCCTTATTAATTTTAGTTTTTATTACTCTTTTCATTTTCTTATAGATACTATTTTCATGATAAACAAGTTATTTTATTTATATATCTCGTATTTTCCATTCTCATATATATAAGCCACATTTATATCTTGACCAAGCACTTCGTCTAAATCTTTATAATGTTCTGCTTCTCTATCACGATATCTCTTATCTTGCAATATCACAGAATTTCCATAATTAAAGAATTCAGTTTCATCAACTTCGATTTCGTTTTCCTTTCTCCAAGATTTATGTTCTGCTGCTTCTTTTTTTGAAAAAATAGTATTAAACATTCCCATATTAAGAATATAATCAATTCCTTCGTCTGAACAAAAATCTTTTTTTAAATCATTAAAGATGTCATATCCGTCATTCCAACACCAAGCTCCTGTAATTCCACCTTGATTATTTCTCACTCCAATAATTGCTCTTGTACTCATTTTTTATCTCCTTTCCATAAAAACATTATTTTCATCACCATATTTCTATTCCTAAATATGTCAGTAAATCTTCAAACAATGTAGCTTCTCTTATATCAGATTTACCATCAATCTCTACATCATAAATCGGAGCATCATTCTCAGGCACATTCATTTCAATATCATCAGAACGCCATATTGTTTCAAGCTCCTTTGCATTTTTATATTTGTATTGAATTTCTTTTCCGTCTGCGTTCAAAGTTTTAAATTTAATCATGTTATTACCTCCTTATGAAAACCTTGTTTTATATTTCTTTTGACAATAATGGAAGTAATACTTTATGTGCTTCATATTCTGTATCCTTATCAACATATAAGGGACAGTCTTCACAATCTTCTGCAAGATCACACACTTTTCTATCATGACATTCCATAGATTTCTTTATTACTTCCAACCCTTCTTCCTTTGTCATATTAAATCTCCTTTCCGTCAAATCTTGATTTTATTCATTTTCAAAATCGCTCAAATCTATTTTGCGAATCATCCAAAGTTCAATATCATATGTATTATTTTTTGTCTCTATATCCGTATCGTCTTCACCCAATCGCATAAAACTATATCCCATTTTCTTTTCTGTAGCTTCATCATTTTCTAGCTCATTTAACTCTGACATTACATTCTCTATAGCGGAAACATCAGGATAATCTTCATACCATTTTACCCAATCCCAATAAATTAAATGATCATTCTCCTTATGAAACACTTTATCAGGTATTAATTCCCCCCAAGACTTTTGAAACATTTCAAAAGCCTTATCTTGACATCTGATTGCTACTTCACTTCTGTATCCCATAATTATCTCCTTTCTCTTATAATATCTTAGTTTTATTTACTTTATAATATATACAACTATCACTTTCTTTTTTATCAATAACACCTTTTCTTTTACCTTTGGGATACCATATATAAAAGGTGCATTTCCCCTTGTCGTAATACTGACAAGTTTTGCAATTCTTTTTCATTTCATTTTCCATTTCTTATTCCTCCTCTTCACCTGTCTCAATACAGAACCATTCCTTTTCATCATCATCAAGTTCAATGTCATATTCATAAAGCGTTTCATCTATATCGTCTGTTTCCTTTACCATGTCCATCAATCTTGAAGCTATCTCTGCAACTCTATCATAAGGCATAGGTCTTATCTTACTATCTATTATATACCTTGCAGCTTCTATAAAACTATCAAAATAATGCCCTTGACCCCAACACTGATTATCTTCATCATAAGCCCAAGCAGCTATCCAAGGTTCATATTTACTATTTCTTTTAAGTAATACATAATCTATTTCAGGAAATCTTTCTACAACTATAAAGCCATCATAAGTTCCATTCATTACTCCTAAATCACCAATCTTATTCATTTCTTTCCCTCCTTATGACCATTCGTAAAACAATACTTCTCTCATTTGCTTTGCTACTTTAATATGTTCTCTTATCATACAATCAAGAGCATACTCTTTAACACCACTATAATCGTCTATATCATCTGACTTTAATTTCTCTTCTGCGTCTTCTATATAATCCTGTAAGAGATACCATAACATAAAAGCTTGATCTCCCTCACTATAAGTATCTATCTCATTTGCTATCTCTTCAAAATGTACCTGTACCGGATCTTGTTTAAGTCCCGTCATTTCTTATCTCCTTTCAATACTCTTCACTTTCATCCATATCGTCTTCAAGCTTTCTTATCTCTTCATATATCCATTCCCATTCTTTAAATAACCAATCTATATCAACTTCGCTTTCAATCTGTATCTCTGTATCTCCATCAAATCCATAACTCTCTTCAATAGGCATTAACCAATCAATATCATATTCTTGCATAAGTGAATTAGTAGGCTGACTTGCTATCTTTCCATAAATTTTCCAGTTTCCATTATTGTCATAATCCATCCAAGCCATTACTATTGCCCATCTCTCTTTAAAACTATCAGTGTAAAGCGTTACATAAGAAGTCCAACCCTCTTCGGGTTTAGACCTCTTAAGGAATCTAATCTGTTCTCTTACCTGTTCTTTAAAGCTTGACCACTCACTCATGTTCTTATCTCCTTTCTTACACACAGTTCTCTCTAATGAACTCTTCCCAAAACTCTGTTACTTCTTCAGGTTCAAGCGTTTCATACCAAGCCTGTAAAAATGCGTTCTTAATTTCTTTTACTGACCCAGCCCCACAATTGCGAAGCTTAGGCAGATCATTAAGTTTTTCCAGTAACGTTCCCATTGTAAATATATTTCCATGTTTAAGACTGTTACTTGCTCTTACATTCAGGCTCATTACTTCAATAGAAGTATCTTTAAATTCCTGTGTGAACCATGTGGGGAATGTTAACTGAGTTCCCTTTAAATCATTCTGTGCAAGTACCAATGTTACGTCATCCTTAAAACTTCTCATTCTTTAATCTCCTTTCTTATTTAAGCTCCATTGCTATTTTGTTTCCCTCAACTATAACGTCTAATCTTGCTACCTTTCTATAATAATAAGGATTATCTTTCATATTCTTCCTTACTACTATTCTTTCTTCATCTGTACTCTTATCATTATCAACTCCACTTTCTCTAAAACCAAACCACAGTGTATAACTTTCAAGATCAGGATCTTTAAGTTTATTTTCTACGTCATATTTCCATATGATAAATAAGTCACTTGCATAACTCTCACAAAATCTACCAGCATACTGAATAAGCGTTGTAAGAATATCTGAGTAATTTAAATTCCAACAAGGTTCTTTTTCAAATAATGGTACACTCCAATTCCCTTCTACTCTCATGCTGCATTCCTCCTTAAACTATATAATGGCATTCCCGTTTCCCTAACAAATATCTCTATGAAGTCTCCATTACTTTCTATTTCGTATAAACTATAATCATCATCTGTTATGTATTCATTCTGGAATAAATAATCAATTATATCTTCATCTGTTGTTTCATCAGTTATCACTACGTCTTCAGCTTCTACACAAGCATTATTTACTTCATAACCATCTTCTTCATTTCCCCACACATCAAAATAATTAACCAATGTAAATGTATTGTTTGCCATTTTCTTTTACCTCCATATCAGTATTCCTTTCCATCTTCATTTACTGGTGTATATTCATTTAAACACCACCGTTTTCCATTGTGAAATACTCCAGGGTTATTCTTAAATCCCCTAACAGAACCCCACAAGCATCTTGCAAGATACTGTGCAAGTTCTTCAACTGTATCACACTGTACTACTCTACTATTGTCTCCCTCGTCATCGTACCATTGAACCTCAAACCCTTTATCTTCTCTTATATCAAGATCTCTTATCATTCTTTATCCCTCCATTTCTATATAGAACTTTGCTTCAATTCCTTTCTCTTTATAAGCTTCCTTTACTACTTCCACGTAACCCAAACCAAAGTATTCATCTTCTTCACTCTCTGCTCCAAGCCATTTTGTTATTTCTTTTTCAGCTATCTCTTTCGCTTCTTCTACTTTACTAAAATCTTCAACTGTAATTAAATAATCTACATTAGCAATATCTGAATAAACCCAGAAACTATTACCCACTACTTTATAAATGTATTTATATTTCATATCCAAGCTCCTCCAATGTTTTATTCCATTCACCTCTGTCATCTGCTACCATTTCCATCTGGTCTTTTAACCTCGCTGTTTCAAGTCCATAAAATAATTGCTTTGTAATTGTTTCAACAGGATGCTGCTCTCCATTAGGGTAACAGTACATTGTGGCTTCTCCTGATTTATCTATCAGAAGTTTAAAAGCATATACACTTCCATCTGCTACACCAATTCCAAACTCACACAACCTATCATTCATTTGCCAATCGAAATCAGTACTATCGTTTTCATTCATATAAAAAATGGCACCATTTCGTTCTAAATTATTTTTAGGAATATTGTACTTCGCTATTACCTCTTCAAAAAAATCTACAATCTTTTTTATTCTATCTGTTGACGCATTTCTTTCCATTTTTTTCTCCTTTTCTTTTAAGCTGCTAAGCTATCAATAAACTCTTGTAACTCTTCATGAGGTGGAGTATCATTGTAATTCTCTTGTACAAAATCAAACAATTTCTTTGCTGTTTCATAATCAGAATAGCTTTCTCCAACTTCTAAGCTTTCGTCATAACTAAGTGCTTCTACATAATATGTTTCCGTATAGATAACAATCTGTACATACATATCATCATTTGCATAGTAATCAATAGCGTTTTCGTCTGGTGTAAATAAACCAAAGCTTGAATCATTTACTTTCATAAAACTCTCCTTTCATTTATAAAGTGTCGGATATCTTCTCTTCATTTCTTCCCTATGTGCAATCCAATCACTGTCATTTATTACAGGTACTTCACCGTCATCACTTACATTTTTAACTAACCCTTCTTCTAAAGCTACTTTAAGTACTTCCTTTACTGTATAATCATAAGGTTTTTCAGCTGTCTTACAGAAGTTAAAATCAAGTCTTTCATCAATTACAAACGACTCATGATCTGCATTTATTGAAGCATCACCATTAAAAGCTATCACTTCCGTTGTTATTTCAGGTTCTCCTGTTCCATCCCAACCACAAATCTTAATTCCCTTATTAATACTATCTTCTATAATCTTTTCTACTTTTCTTACAAATCTCTCTGTTATAGGCTTCTCTGTTCTGTACCAATAATTTGTGTATCCCATTTCTTTTCTCCTTTCATTATCTTCATCTTATCTTTCTCTATCAAGGTTGTTGGCTATTATATCATCTAGCCATCTGCCACCAATGTTAAATCGGGGAAGAATTATACTTGAGTAATTTTCCATGTCCGACAACTTCACACTAGCTATCGTACAATCACTAGGATATTTGTTATTTCCTGTTAAGTTGTATATGCTATTCATTGTACTTCCCTTAATAACATAAATTATTTTGTTACACAATTTTGTATATTTCTCTATCCACTTAATGAACTCACCAAAGCTCTCTTCTGCAAGTCCCTCAAGTGTAAGAGCTGAGCCAAGCTCTTCAATTTCTTCTCTTGTTGTAACTTCCTTTACTATATAATCAGTCATTATTATATACCTCCATTTCTAACTGTTCCCTTGACGGTTTCAAAGGCTCACCATAAGGGAATGGTGTTGACCAGTTCTGGAACTGTTTATCAGTTATCTCTCCCTCTCTGTTCAGATAATCAGTGAACTCTGACCAAGCTAAGTGAGCTTTCCAATAATCAGCTCTTTCAATATAGAGCTTTCTATATTCTCTTTTGAACTGCTTTACTGCTTCTGCTTTTGTCATTTGCTTTTACCTCCTTAAGCCACATATTGTATTTCTTTACCACGCATTTCATTTTCTCCCTTAAAGCAATCACCACAATACTCATATATCCCCTCAGCTACTTTCTTAAATGTGGCATATGTTGCTTTAACTTGCCCTGTCTTTTCATCTTCTTTGTGATTATGAGGTTCGCTTGTCTGCATACAATTACTTCTCATTGTCAGTGGTGGAACACAATTCATAAGATCATCAACTATCTCTTCTTCAACCAAAGAGCCAACAGGTCTGTTATAAGTCCAGTAAGATCTGTTATAAACTGTCTTTCCCTCAAAAGTTCTACAAGGAACAGGTTTCTGTCCTCTGTAAATATCTTTGATTACAAAAGCTTTATCTCCATTGTTCCAAGGTCTGTTATTAAATTCTTCAGCTGCAAGCTCTGCCATTTCTCTATCATGATATATAATAGGATTGCCAGCATATAACTGATAACCTTTGTGATTATAAACTGCTTTCCAACCAGTAAGCTCTACATAATTCGGATCTCTCTCTTCCCTTAAATATCCCTGCTCTACAAAACTTATTGTAGCTTCATCTTCATATTCACTTACAGGTTCACCAACTGTCATATCTCTATAACTTGCTACTTCCATTTTCCCTAACTCTGTAAGTACAAATCTAAAACCTTCATCTGCTCTGAACCAGTTATCATAACGCTTCATTTATTTTCCTCCTTTGTCTTAAACTACATAACCTGCTTTCTTTAACACTTCTTTCTTTGCCTTTTTCCATGCTTCTTCAAATCTAGGATGGTCCTGATAAATATATAATGCATCTCTTATTTCTTCTTCAACTTCATAAGGAACGTAAGTGTATTCGTGGTTATACATTTCATACTTAATCTGTTCTACCAAGTTCTTAAAGTCTGCATTAAATTCTTTCTTTTCCTTTGCATGTCGCTTTAACATTTCAATATATCTTTTAGCATCTGCTTCTAAAACATAACCACCATATCCGATTGAAATTATCTTCTTCAAATCTTCTTTATTATTTGCATCCAGTCCCCATTCCTCTTTTATTCCCTCTTCAAACTGCTGGTTGCTAAAAGCAAATACTAAAGGGAATTCGTTTATTTCTTTCTGATGTGCTTTTTCCATTTCTATTCTACTTGCGTAATTCATGCTGTCACCTCCGTTTTCTTTTCTGTAGGTATCATTTCCATAAATCTCCGTTCAACTTCTGCTACTATTTTTTCATAATTCTCAAGTGTTGCTTCTAAAATCCATTCAAAGTTAATTATGTTTCTGTTCTGTATTACCTTTCCTTTACTATCAAACTGTTGATACCATATTGTCTGTGGATTGTATCTGCTATAACAATTCCCTTCAGTATCTGTTACATAAGTATCTATAGACCAGAAACTTTCAAGTGCTTTAGGAAGCCAACCATTTTTCACCCATAAATTCATAAGTGACTTCTTATAGGTAAGGTCATGACTTACTTTCTGAATATTCACTACAAGTGTTTCTCCCTTTACATTCTGTGTTTCATACTGTAACCAAACTCCATCTGCCTTTACTTCTTTTGTGTAATTCATTTCACTTACCTCCTTGTTATTTTGTTTTAAATAAAATGTATCTTTTATTTATACTATTTTTCCTCTTTTTTATCTTTTTTATCTACTCTTTCATATATTATCCCACATTTTCTTTTCCTTTCGACTTCGCTTGGCGTGAGTAGCCTTATTTTCAAGCCTTTGCAGTACCCTGACCCATCAGTATAAGACACAAATTTGTAATAATGTTTCTCTTCTTTCATGCTTTTTCCTTTCAATGAAACTCTGGTTTTATTTACCTTCCCATTTTTCAAATTTCATTACTTCTTCAATTGGTATATAAAGCATCCTTGCTATTTGATCATCCCTTTCATATTCTTCATAATTATTATTCTCAAAAGCATCATATAGTATTGTTTCAAGTACTTTTCGATCTGCCTTAACGCCTTCATACTTATTTAGAAAACCTTTAATATCAAAATATTTTTCCATATTCTTAAAGCATTCTGCTATATAAGCGTCATGTTTTATCTTCCAAATATCATATGGAACACACCGTTCAATAAATTCATTTTTTGTCACATTATCACCTCCTATAAAATTTGTATTTTATTCCATTGGTTTTATCTTTGCATAGATATCACAGTATGTACTATCGAAACAATCATCTACTTTCTCAATAAACCACGGTTTTTCCACTACTTCACGAAAATAATAAGACCAATTAAAACCGCCTATTCGAGAATGGATATATAATATATCATTTCGCCCCACATATTTATTCCATGTTTCGAACTGTGAAGCTATACGCTTCTTTTTATTGTGAATAGCAAGCTTTAATCTTTTTTTCTTCCATCCATGTATACGTTCCCATCTCACTTTTATCGGCTCACCATCCTTGTATTCCAAAAAGAAATGTTTAAGATAATCAATATAATTATTGCTAGTCCAATATTCGGGATGATTAGACCAAAACGGACTAGCTTCGCATAAATCTTCTACGCATTCTATATCTACATTTACAAACATTTCTGAATAGTCTACATATTCTTCGTTTTTCATAAGTCTATATCCACGTAAACGTGGTACTTCTATATTATTTTCCTTTGCTATTTCATTCAAATCATTAATTTGTGTATAAGCACCTAAATCCATATCTTATTCTCCTTAAAATATATGTTTTATTCTTTCTCACTATTTTCTTTAGCTGCTTTATATAATTCTACTACAGCCGATCTCATAGTTGCCTTAACTACTTCATTTGCTTGAGTTTCATAAATGAAGCCAACCAACATTAAATACACTTGATATAAATTTACCTCTTTCATTTTATTTCTCCTTTCCTTTTTAAAATTCTTGTTTTATCTATGCTACTTTAACACTACCATTTCTGAAACAACTACTACCTATACTATACACTTCTTTTACATCATATCCTCTGCCGTTTGCCTTACAACCTCTGCACTCAATCCATGCATCAAATATCATGCTCATTGGTATCTCTATATCCTTTTCAAGCTCAACTTCCAGAACTGAACCACCACCATTCCATATATCATACAGACCACTTTCAGTTCGCTTGTCTATTGTGATAGTTCCCTCTTTAGTTTTTATCTTTTCTCTTAACTGTATGAAATCTTGTAAATCCATCTGAAGTAAGAATACATAGGTAAGCATATGACTACTTCCGTTTTCTAATTCTTGAACAATAGAACGTGTAAATTTACTAAACATATCTCCGTTATATTTTTCAACATAAGGATCAAGCTCAAGACTTATTGCCTTTTCTACTTCTTCAAGCTTACCTTGTGATTGTGCTATAAAGCGTATAGGTGATTTTTCTGGTATAGTTCCCTTTGGATTATAGCCACCATCTCTCCCATACCAGTTCAATATGTTACTTTCCGTAAAGTCTGTGTTTGCATCACCAGTATCTAAAGCAATTACAACATCTACTGTTTGCTTTCCAAAACTGTCTGGAAGATACCAGTAAACATTATCTCTTACCCACTCTATAATATCATCTTCGTTTTCGTCAAACTCTTCATCTTCCATGTTTTTTCTGATTGTTTCCATTAACTCAGGATAGTAGTAATCTTCAGCGTTTGTTACCCAATTCCCTTCAATATCATAAAAGGTTTCTTCTGGATCATCAGACCGTGATATCTTTGCAAGCTCTGTTTCACTTAACTCTTCGTCATAATCCAAGGAGATTTCATAACCTATTTCGTTTCCATTTCTAGTGTCAATGCAAGTTTCCTTTTCAAGTATGTCCCTTATCTTCTGCTCCAGTTCCTTATTCATTTCGTTTTCCTCCTACCCTACAAAATAGTTATATCTTACACCTTTTTCAGTCCGTAAGAACTTAGGACATTTTTTATACCGCAAACTCTTACGGATTTCTTTTCCTGTCTTTATATTGCATATTATCTTGTAAAACCCCTCAGATCCAAAATAAGAATAATATGTAATCACATTTCCTTTTTCGGAATGGACTTCATATATTCCATACTTCTCACAATAAGCAAGCGTTGCATTTTTCATTTTGACTTACCTCTCTTTCTATAAAGCTTTATTTTATTTACTTTCTCTCTCTAACTCTTTCTCGGTAATTTCAAAATGTGGCTGCCAAGATTCGTCTTGATTCAAACAATTATCTTCGTATTGATTACACCATTCGTTTACACGTCTAAGATTAAAACTACGAAAGCTATCTCCATTTTCCTTTACTATAGCTGTATATCTTGTTACTTTATTTTTCATGTTAATCTCCTTTACTAATTCCATAATTCACTATCTCACAACCATAGTAGTTACTCAGTGGCTGTCCATATACTCTATGACCAACCCAACATTTATGATTAGGATCACTCACTTCCATAATCATAAATGTTATACATTTTCCTTTGCCTTGTTCCCATATTCCTGTTACCATATAGGACTCATATTGAGACCGTAAGAGTGTTCCATCTCTTACATAATCCCTCGTTTCCTTTGTGAGAATCATTCATCTACCCCCAATCCACAACAGTTACGGCACATTTCGCTTTCATAACCGCTGTATGTATCTTCATAAGGACAATGGTACTGTCCATTTTCGTCTGGAAAATCACAAGGCGTCATTTCCTTTTCAAAAAAATCAGGATCAATACCAATAAATTCTTCCAATACTTCAATTTCCATTTCGTTTACCCCCTTTGTTTCTACATCATATTTGCCATCCAGTTCGCATATGTGTTTCGCTTTGATCGAATGTACTCTTCACTTATTTCTTGTACATAGAACTTGCTTCTATACCAAGGATGCTCAGGAGGACATCCTGATTCATCTGTATAGGAGTATTCCAACTCCCTTGCGAACTTCTGAGCTTCTTTTTCGCTTTCAAAATAGTCATATCCTTCATCCCAACATACATCTTGATCCAATCCCCAACACTTTCTGAATACTGTATACATTTCGTTTACCTCCTTTTACTATAATCCCTTGAATATTGCTTTCCATCTGCGTTTAAAAATATGTTTCATGCAATTTCCTCCTTTAACTCTATATCATATTCATAGTTTCCATTCTTAGCTTCATATACAGCTTCAACTATGTCATACTCAGACCAAACATCTTTTCTCGTTCTACGTTCAATTTTTATTCCAGTTATTTCAATAACCACACACATCCGTTTTCCATCTGCCTTATATACTCTATGTGGTGCTGTTCTTATCTGTCCTGTATAATCAATCCATTTTCCATATGGATAAATAGTAGGCAAAGGCTGTTCAAACCATGCTACTGCATGATGTTCCATAAAATCTTTTGTTATGATTTCCCTATCATCATCAATGAACTTTATATTATCCAGTAGTGAGAAGTCGTAATACAAATCATTTCCAGAATAGTATTTGCTTTCAGCGGGTGTAAGATTATTCAGTTTCGCAAACTTACCTTTTGTTTTAGCCAACTTATATTCTTTTTTCATGCTATATTCCTCCGTTTCTCTTATAAAGGGCTACATATTTCAGTAGCCCTATGTTTGTGTGCTACTCAAAACCGTAATACAGGATCAAGAACTTCGGGTATCATATCAGTCCTCCTCCTTTCCGAATATCTGCTCGTCAGCTATCATGAAAAGTGTGTTATACTTTGCGTTGTTTCTCTTACCGTAACGTCTAGCGTTTCTCTTTTCCTTTGTACTTACATTGTCTTTCCAACTTCTGCTTCTGCTCATTTATTTATCTCCTTTTCATTTTTAATAGTGTATAGTGAATAATAAAGGGCTATTACTTCTTAGCCCCTTTCTTTGTAGTGGTCTTTGCCTTGCTTACCTTCTGAGTCAAAGTTGCATTTGCCTTAGCTCTACAAGCCTTAGGCTTAGGCTCACTTGCCTTAACCATCTCATTAATGATCTCGCCAAGTTTGATAAGCTCTTCACCTGTATAGCCAGTAGGCTTCATACACTTCTCACCCTCAGCGGTTATTCTCCAAGGTCTGATATCATACTTAGGTTCGTTTCCGTTCCAGGAAATCAACCGTAACTTTTTCTCTTCAGTTACCTCTTCACCATTTCTGGTAGTGTAAGTTTTAGTGCTAAGAGTACCGCACTCCTGTTTTACCTCATAGGTAAACTCATCATTCTTCTTCTCAGTTGCCTTAGTTCCCATGTAAATCTTGTTAGCTGCCATTTCTTTTTCCTCCTTAAATTTAAAATGATTATTGTTATTTTGTTATACTATATTCAGTTTTTAAAATTACTCTGCTTCTCTAGCTTCATTATAAGCTTCCATTATCTGTGCCATACTAGCTTCTATCATGCGACTTTCACCTCCCTTCTCTCTTCTGCCCAGTTCTGAGCAACATTGTTCTCATAGCATTTCTTGACTACGAAAAGGTTTGAAGTTGTCTTGTGTTCAATTTCATTTGAGGATTTATTATTTACAGTTCCCTCAATCCGTAAGATACGGTAGTTATAAGTTGCATTGTCATCTTCATCATAAATTGTTATCTGATTACCCAGAAACATAATGTGGTTGATTTCAAATTCCCTTGCATGACAATCACCACGAAGTCCAGTAGTTAAACCAACATAGCGAAAAATAGGTGTACTCATATCATCTTTACCTCCTTTTCCTTTACCTGTTGAGGTTGAACAGTTCCATTCGTTTTTAGATAAAAGACAGATTTCATTCACTCAAAGACTATTTCCATTGGGTCTATCTTGAACAAATCTCCCAAAGCACAACATACATCTGAGTATGCCAAGAGCATATTTGTAAACTCAAATGACCACTTATCTACTTTACTCAATTTACTCAAATCTCCATCGCACTTCTCTTCCAGAATCTGAGAAGCATCATGGAAACTTCTCATAAGGTCTGCAAGTCCTCTTTCATTCCAGTTTTTCATTTGCCTTATTCTCCTTTCGTTTATTAGTTAATACCCTTATTGAAGTCCACAAGCTTTCGCTTATGGACTTTATAAAAGTATTATGTTTCACGTGGAACTTAGTTTGTTTTACTTTTCCCTTAAAAGAAAAACATACAAACGTAAGTTATGAATAAGATAACAGCACTGAGGAATGCCAGTATTGCATCGGCGTTTACCTCGTTTCCTTTTCGCTTAGGAGTAGATGATATATAATTTCGTTTTGCTTTCACATCAGGGCGATGTGAAAACAAAGCAAATGTCTCTGCATTATAGGTTTCCCTTTCGCTTATTATGTTATCCATTTCCTTTACCTCCGTCAATGTTATTATGTTTTACTCTTCAAAACCAAGTGCTTCGTATACCTGTTCGGGAGAAAGCTCCTTTATGAGTTTACACCACTCATTTGTTAGTTTTTGTAATAGATAATTATGAGTGGGAAATTCCCTTTCGGAACAGGTGATTATTGCGTTCTCCTGTTCTTCTATTTTCTGTTGTACAAACCGTAAGCGTTCCTGTTTCTTACTCATGTGATCCTCCTTTCCCTATCACATAGCTGCCAGTTTTTCATACTGACGATTGGCATAGCACATAGCATCGAAGAAGAAGTCTGTATATTTATCGCCTATAGTAACACGCACTTTGTGGTTTCCGTTTGTATCACGGAACCACTCGACTAACCGCTTCGTTTGGAGCGAAAATGTATGTTTATAAAGTGCCATTTGCTTTATCTCCTTTCAAGGTTTTCCATTACACGTTTGCAAGTTTCTGTGTCGTAAAAGGGAGTAACTTTTACATTCCCTTCTGCGTTTATCTGTTCTCTCTGTGCTTTGGTGAAGTTCTTATACCCAAGAATCTCACCTGTAAGCGCATCCTTAATTAAACAAGCCATTTCGCTTACCTCCATACATAATACTTTTGTCAATTAGTTTTCGCTTACATCAGTTACCCTTACCCACGATAAAAGACTTGCAACCAAAAAAAGTGCTTGCCTTTGCAAACACTCTTCCCAGTCCGTGTGAGTCTTAAAACGTGGCATCATATAGGGATGAAGTCACCTACTGATGGAAAACGTCACTTCGCTTTGACACGTAGCCACAAGTTCTGGCAGTGACGTGATTATAAATATTTCAAGTTTTTATACACTTGTTTTGCATAATATGAATCTTGACATTCTATTATTGTATTTCCATCATAAGTGACACGGAAACCTTTTACAAGTCGTAGCTCATCGTTACGAAATGGTACATCATCTACATATTCAAACGTGATGAGTTTACCAGAGATTGAAGTTTGTTGCATAGTAATCATAATAATCACCTCATTTCATCAAAAAGCTGATATGTTATAATCCAGATTGCAGACAATAAATCCTCATAATCACACCATAACTCGTGTGTTATAAGATCTTCAGTAGCCGTAGTCGTAGCGTCAATACCTAGAATCTGCTGATAGTCACGGGCTATACGGAGTAATTCACATAGACCTTGTGTAGGAGTTAGATCATATAACATATTTATTTTCCCTTTTCCTTTCTTAGATTTCCCTTATAAAAAGGAATAATAGGCATAGGAATCGAACCTATACACTAAGATGTGGTTAAGCCACATACTAAACAATATAAGTACACTCACAAGCACCTCATAGAGAGACACTAAGGGCATACTATCACCCTACATGCGGAGTTAACGTACTTATATTGTCTATGTGCCACCATGACCTATTACGTCATTCTATCATTATTATCCCACTTTTGTAAACACAAATGCTTACACGCCTTTTATTGACTTTATACTCGGTGTTGGGTAACACGTAACATAGACAGATGCTACGTAGTGTCATTCGAGTTTTAGTCTTAAATAGACTATTACTTATCCCCCATGATAGATAGGGTTATAAGAACGGATCTTCGCCGTTGGATTCTTTGTACACAAAAACTCTAAGGATTTTATGTATGCTCAAAGTTTACCCACTGCTCATGGATATAGCTGTCGTTGCTCATTTTAAAGGACTTATTGACACTGCCTTCCTAACCGTAGGAGATAGACTCATTCTAACTAAGAACAAGTATTTACACACGGCTGTGTAAAATTCAAGCCATAGACCCTTGCGGATCGAGCATAGAAGTAACGTATTACTTCTAACCAGTTTAACATGTTGTATGCGTTTATTCATCCTACCCAACTCGCTTTATTCGCTGATGTCGGGAACATATATTGAAATGTGCCTGGAACACATATCTCACCCATACACGTTAAGCGTATCCTCTGCCATACCTTTGCGGATTTACGGACTTCAAGCGAATATACGCATTATTACACTGGAGGTTCTTCTCGTGTCACAAGACACACTGCAATCCTTATACGTTTTTACACGTATAACCATATACAGTCAGTCATTAGATGCTTACTTCTAATCCAACCTTTAGCTCGACATGACATAATATTCACGCATACCTGCTATAATCCAACACTGGTAGTTGGTCGTTTTCACCCAATACCCCTACGTAGACTACACGTAAAGATACATATAGACAGACTACTAACGTTGTGCTGTGCTTAGAGGTCGTGTTTGAGGACACGAAACACTCCAGACTTTACCCATGATGAGGCATCGTCACACTTCACCCTCCTCTCGGCGGTTATGGTACTTTTCGAGTATGCATACTACACCCAGTGCATACACGTCTAACCCACGCACATATATATTTGTCAAAGTACACCTAGTAGACAACTCAAAAAGTCATTAAGCAAGAATAACGTTATGCGTCCACAAATGCCCCAGTATGAAACTTGCCCCGACTGAACAGGTAGACTTCACCCTGTTGGGCTTGCCATAGTGTGATACATTCCGCCTATTGCGGTGACATCACGTAATGACACTTACATAACATCAATATAAAGTTGTACTACTACCGTGTACCCAAAAAGGGTACACACGCACTATGCCTAAAGCCTGTTTATACTCGCATAGTCGAGTTTTAAATATAGCAAACTGGATGCCAACGGGTTACAAAGCGTAGTATCACTTTTTGTTTTTATCTTTACGCATAGACACGGGTACATACTTGTGCTTGAAAGGGCTGATGATTTTCTCAGATACCATATACTCGGAAAAAGCGCACAAGAACGTTTTTGCACAAGACTTAGCTGAGCCTATACCAACGAGCGAGTTAGCCTTGTATGTGTTTTTAGCTGAATTAGTACGCACTCCAACGAGATAGTCAAACCGTAAAACATTGTCAGATGTAGCGTCAGCAAAACCGTTCTTTTTGAGCATATCAGCAAGGGCAGAGTGCCACTCGGTAAGGTCAGTGCCAGAAGTCTTGACAACAGTCTCTGCACCCTTGTGCATAGCTTCAGTATAGAAACACTGAGCCTCAGCTATAGCCTTGTCAAACTTAGACTTAGCCTCGTCACGGTCAGTACGAGCATCAGCTATTTTCTGCTCGGCGGACTTAATCTCAGTTTCGAGCTGAGCCTTCGTATAGCGTACCTTTTCACCAGACTCGATTTTTACTATAAGATCTTTATTAGTGTCAATAATACCACTATAGCGTGACACGGTATCGTTACACTCATTAATAAGGTCAGCAATTGAGTGCATAGCATTATAGTATTTTTCGAGCTTAGTACGGAAAGCCTTGCCTGTTGTTGCATTAAACTGGATATTTTTACTCATAATAAATCCCTCCTTTTTGAGATATAAACCGATATTATAAAATAATTGAGTTGTTATAATATCCAGTTTGCTATATTCAATTATCAATGTGCTTTTATATTCAAGTGGTTTTTGCGATGAACCGCTTGTTTACAATGCCATTATATAACACAAAACAATAAATACAGTTTTTCTATAAAAAAAGTTAAAAGTGCTTATTTTAAAGGATTTTAGCGTGATCCACGGGGTATTTTTAGCGGATCCCAGGCTTACCGCTGCTGAGGACCAGGATGCTAGTCCATCCACACACTGTCTAATAAATCACCCTTATAATAATTTTTTCCAATCGTAACTCTCATCGTTCATCTCCACTTCCATCAATATAAATCTTATTTCTCTCCCTTAATAAAAAATCTTTTAATTTCAGTATCATAAATAGTTTATCTCTTTCAAACCCTAATAAAATAAGCCTTTCTCACGATTCTTATCTTATAACACTTAGAATCATAAAAAAGACTTAAAAAAATAAACAATAACTTCTAATATTTTCTTAATACTTTCATAAACTACTTTACTTCAAAAAAAAATGAACGGAGTGAACGAAGTGAACGGAGTGAATTTTTTTTGAAGTAAACACTGAAACACTTATCATTTTACGGAACGGAGCGCAGCGGAGTGACAGTAAAATGATAAGTGTTTCTACGTGGACAAGAAATAAAAGAACTATTAAAAGAAAATTAAAAAAATTATTAGAAAAAATTATTAAAAAGAATTATTAAAGAATTATTAAAAAAATATTTGGGGCATTTAAAAGTGATAATATAAAAGGTGTCACCTACACAACGTATATAGAACTTTACTTTCCACAAAAAACATAAATCCATTTTTTTACAAAAATTGTAAGACTAAAAAACTCCGAACCCCCTGTGTTTACTGGGATTGAAGCCACTTTTGATCCGTCCTATTTAAAATTTTCCTGTTCAATTTTACATATTTTATTTATATATTATGCACAATTTTTATATACATTTACCTCTATTTTTTGTGCAACAATAAAAAGGTGTCCAAATCAGTGCATAATATATAATATATATATCTCTTTACTATACACCAATTTGGACACCTTTTCCTTTTTCTATAACATGTAGAACATTAACGCTCCTGCTAAAAAATAATTTAATCTGGGATTTCTGTAATTTTTTCTTGAATATCTTTTAATTTATCTTTATTATTTTCAATATAATCAATTAAAGCCTGTTGATCTTCTGGAACTATACTTAAAAAATATTTAGAAAGTAATTCTTGTATTTCTAAATAATTATCAGGATAATGAGAAGTTTTACTTTGAATCATTTTTACAAAAGTATCATAATCATTACATAATCCTATATTATAAGAACACTCTTTAGTTTCTTTATATAACTCCCATTCTTTTTTATACTCTTTTTCTTGTAATTTATATTTATTATCAGCATCTTTATTTACACTATTAATTATATTTTTATTTAAAGTACTTCTGTTTAATTCTATAAGATTTTCTTCTATAGCTTTTTTAAGATTCATTTTTTGACCTGGTATAATATAAAATTCTTTATAATAATCCCACCAGCCATATTTTTCTTTTAATATATATTTTACTTCTTCATAAAAATCTGCTGATTTACCTCTCCAGAATACTTGGTTCTTGCTTTGAATATTTAACTTATTTAATACTTCAGTTTCAATATCAAGTATTATAGATATTTCTTCTTTAGTTGCTATATGTTTTTCTTGTTTTTCCATATATTCATTATAAAAATCACCTTCAATTATTATATTCTTTTCAACCCATATTTTACTACGATCCATAAGACTCTTTAATGCTCTATCTATTATTCTTCTCATAAGACTATAACTACGTAAGAAAAAATTAGTAGCTTCAAATTTAGTAATCCTTTTATCTATTTTTTGTAACTTAACACGATTATCTGTATTATAATAATTATTATTTATCATACCTAATAAATCAAATAATCCTTTATAAGTAATATATAAAGGTTCAGGAGACTCATTAAATAAATGACTAAGTAATAATGTTTCTATATAAGTAACATATATACCTTCTTTTCTTTTATCTATGATAGGAAAAGGATCTTCAAATATTTCAAGGATACGTATAGAATTAGAATTATCTACTCTCTCATAATTAATAAAAGCCTGTATTGTATTTTTAATTTTTTTACGTTCATTTCCTTTAATAGTCTTATTATCAGACGGAATAAGATCTAATAGCCTATAAAGTTCTGTTTCATTTTTTATTATCTGTCCTTCATATAATTTATTTTTAATTTTTTCTTCTAATGTCATAATTTTTATCTCCTATGCTTTTTCCTATTAAAATTTAGAGGGAGTAATTCTAGTTAAACTAAAATCTTACTGAAATAAACTATACCATAAAAAAGTTATTTAGTAAATATAATTATGCGTTGACATAAATATATTATTATGATATACTTTATATAGTTGGGTACTTTGTACTATATATACAATATATAGTTAAACATAGATGATATAAGATAATCTTAGACGGATTATAAGAGGTATATATTATGAGTAAAAAATCTGATTTAGATGATGGAATAAATAATTATTCAGATATAAAGAAAAAATTTTCATTGTCTGATTATAATTTTAAAGTAGATGAATTTAGAGTAAGAGGACTTAATAAATAC
>CAMVDS010000002.1 GCA_947166335.1 uncultured Mollicutes bacterium | reverse complement strand
ATAATGGTTTAGTTTATTTAGACAAATATATTAACTCATTTATGTCACTAAAAGTTGAACAATATATTGATCTTGGAACACATGGAATGTTCATATGTTCTATAACTGAATCAAGAGTAATAACTGATAAAGAGACTATGACATATTCGTATTATCAAGATAAAGTAAAACCAAAACCTGAAACAGAAGGTAAGAAGGGCTATGTTTGCACTGTGTGTGGATATATTTATGATGAAACTGATGAATTACCTGATGACTTTATTTGTCCATTATGTAAGCATCCAGCAAGTGATTTTGAAAAAATAAAATAAATTATTTTTAGACTAGATTACTTTCTAGTCTTTTTTTTCTATTTTTTAATTCGTTTTTAATCTTGCTTTAAAAGAGTTGGTGTTGTATAATAATTTTAGAGATATTTTTTTAAATGAGGTGTTATATTTATGAAAAGACTTTCTTTACTTTTATTAATTATCAGTTACGGAGCTGTTGCTGTTTTTGGATTAATTGCAATTATAAGCATTTTAGCAATTGGTAATCCATATACTGAAGAACAAATCTTTATAGAACCATGGAGAAAGTTACAAGTTTATAAGAAGACTATTATTGTTATTGGAGTAGCAATTCTTGTTTTAATTGTTACACTATTACAATTTATGTTTGTTTCAATAATTGGTTCATCTGCTGATAGAAAGAATAAGAACGGTTTAGCTATAGGTACAATTGCTGTAGGTGCTATTTTAGGAATTGTTTTATTAGTTCTTGCTATTAGTTGTTTCAATAAATCAACACATTTCTTGAATGATGCAAAATATTTTTATGAAAAGTCATCATATATGGAGAGTAAGGGTGCTGTAGTTACAGTACAATATACTGGACAATTAATCTCTAGCAAGTTTGCTAAGATTTGGGGTATTTATGCAATTGGTTCTTCAATTGGTTTCTTAGCATCAATTGTTCCAGGTGCATTCCTATTCTTTATTAGAAATGATAATAACTATCAACGTGATGAAGAACAATTAAATGCTTAATAAAATAAATTAAGAGCGGGGTTCCGCTCTTTTTTATTTATAATATAATAAAATGAGGTGAAATATATGAAAGAAGTATTAGAATTTTTAGAAAACGCACAAACTTATTTTTTAGCTACATCAAGTAATAACAAGCCGTATGTTAGACCATTTGGAACTATTAATTTATTTGAAGATAGATTATATATACAAACAGGTAAAGTTAAGACTTGTTATAAAGAAATGATCAATAATCCATTTATTGAAATATCAGCATTCTATCAAGGAAAATGGATTAGAGTAAGTGCAGAAGTAGTTCCTGATGATAGAGTTATTGCCAAAAAAGCAATGTTAGATAAGTATCCAGAACTTAGAGGAATGTATAATGAAATGGATAATAATACTATTGTATTATATTTAAAGAATGCTACCGCAACTATCTATTCATTTACTGATAGTCCTAAAGTAATTAAGTTTTAATGTTTACAAAAAAATGTTAATATTATATAATATTAAAGGTGATTTTAGTGGTTAATGATAAATTGGTAGAAGAAATATTCGACGTCTTCCAAGAATGCGCAATATTTCTATATGATAATTTTAAAATGAATTATTATGATAGTATCGTTATGATTGCTAAAAATATATTAGATCCTGATACTATCGATATGGATAAGGAATTTGTTTTAAAATATAAAAGAAGAATAAATAAGTTTAAGAATAATTATAATATAGAAGAGTTAAGAAAAGGTCTTAATTACGTCTTTTTAAACTGCTATAAAGAGATGAGATGGCCAATAACAATTACTCCTGATTCAATATGCTATGTTATTAATTATTTAGTTGATAAACTATACCCTAAAAAAGAAATATCAATTCTAGATCCATTAATTGGAAGTGGAAATCTATTATATAGTGTATCTAATAATAGAAATGTAAAAGCACTATATGGAATTGATAATAATGATGTATCAATTAATCTAGCATCTATTATGGGTAACTTCATAGAACCAGTTAATCTATTCTATCAAGATACTTTAACAGTAGAACTAGAAAATATTGATTTAATTGTTAGTGATTTACCGAATGATGTAGAATTTAGTTATGATTTTATTATTCATCATATTGATTCATTAAAAGAAGAAAATTATATGATTTTAGTAATCGATAATGAATTCTTCACTAAAATCAACAAAGAGAAAAAAGCAATCATTGATTCAAAAGCTGTTATGCAAGGAATCATTGAATTACCTGATAACTTCTTTAAAGAAAATAAAAAGAGTATAGTTATTTTAAAAAGAAGTACTGATAAGGTTAATAACTTCTTAATTGCGAAAATGCCAAATGTTGACGATCAAAACGCAATGAAAGAGTTCTTAAATAAAATAGAATTGTATTTTATAAATGGAGGAAATTAGAAATGAAAATTATGGTTGTAAATGCTGGTAGTTCATCAGTAAAGTTCCAATTATTTGAAATGCCAGAAGAAAAAGTAATCGCTGCTGGTGTAGTAGAAAGAATTGGTATTAAAGATTCTATTTATACTATTAAATATAATGGTAAAAAGAATGAACAAATTATGGATGTAAAAGATCACAATGAGGCTGTTGAAATGATTTTAAAGGATTTAGTTAAACTTGGAATTCTAAAAGCTCTTGATGAAATTAAGGGTGTAGGTCATAGAATTGTGCAAGGTGGAGAATTCTTTAAATCCAGTGTTTTATTAAACGAAGAATATATTCAAAAGATTGATGAATTAGCTGCTTTAGCTCCACTACATAACAAGGCTCACGTTATTGGTATTAGAGCATGCCAAAAAGCTCTACCTAACGTACCAATGGTTGCTGTATTTGATACAACATTCCATCAAACAATGGCTGTAGATGCTTATATGTATGCACTACCTTATGAATGGTATGAAAAATATAAAGTTAGAAAATATGGCGCACATGGTACAAGCCATAGATATGTATCAAGAAGAATTGCTGATTTACTAGGATTAGATTACAACAATTCAAAGATTATTGTATGCCATATCGGTAATGGTGCATCTATCTCTGCTGTTAAGAATGGTAAGTGTGTAGATACATCAATGGGTTTAACACCACTTGGAGGAATTCCTATGGGAACTCGTTGTGGAGATATTGATCCATCTGTAGTTGAATTTATGTGCAATAATGCAGGTTATACTGTATCTGAAGTTACAACAATGCTTAATAAGAAGAGTGGATACCTTGGAATGAGTAATGGTGTTGGTTCTGATGCTAGAGATATTAAAAAAGGTATGCTTGAAGGAAATGAATTATGTAAGAACACATTTGAAATTCAATCAAAGAGAATTGTTGATTTCGTAGCTGCTTATTATGTATATATGGGTGGATGTGATGCTATCGCATTTACTGCAGGTGTTGCTGAAAACATTCCATATTTAAGGCAAAGAGTAGTTGAAAGACTAGAATGTCTTGGTGCTAAGCTTGATTATAAACAAAATGATACATTATCTGATGAAAGAAGAATTTCTACACCAGATTCTAAGATAGAAATTTGGATTGTTCCAACTAACGAAGAATTATTAATCGCTAGAGATACAATTGAATTTGCAAAATTAGCTTAAAAAAATAACAAACAATTGAACCATGAAAAATAGAGAATTGAAAAAATTCTCTTTTTTTTTACAAATAATTAGTAAAAATAAAACCTTCTACGTATATATAAAGTAGAGGTGAAAGAAATGAAGAAATTATTATTTTTATTTGTTATACCATTATTTATTATTTGTATAACTAGAAATGTTAAAGCAGCTAGCCGTGAATATGCTGTTGAATTTGATTCAAGGGAAGTTTATATGCCTGTAGGTGAAAATATTTATGAATATCTACCAGAAGCATATGTATATGATGTAGAAACAGGAGAAGAAATCACAAGAGATAATATGATATATTCATATGACTATCAAGGAATAAAACTAGAAAACATAGATGTAAATATTGCTGGTAATGGTTTTATTTATATGTCGGCATATCATTCCTTCTTAGATGCACCAAGCGCATTTGGTAGGATTGATATTCATATATATGATGATATAGAACCAACAATTATAATGAATGATCATATTAGTATAAGTTACAAAAAAACATTTAATATAAATGACTATCTAACTTATAGTGATAATGCGACTAGTCCATGCAGTATTATTGTTTTAGGAGAATATAATGATAAAATAATTGGTGATTATGAACTAACTGTTCTTGTAACTGATGCATCAAATAATACAGCTGAAAAAGAAATATTATTAAACATTTATGATAATATAAAACCGGTTATAACATGTGAAGACTATATTGAAATAGATTATGATAAAGAAATTGATATGAATGATTATATAAAAGTAATTGATGAATATGATGGAGTAATTGATTATGAATATAGTGAATTTGATAAATCAAAATTAGGAGAATCAACAATCATCATAACAGCAACAGATAGTTCTAACAATGTATCTACAAAAGAAGTAGTAATCAATATATGTGATAAGACATCTCCAGTAATCGAATTAAAAGAGAAAGAATTGAACATAAATGAAGACTATGATTTATATGAAAATATATTAAGTGTTAGTGATAATCTAGATTCTTTTGAAATAAGCGATGTAAGAATTAATAAGAAAAAAATAGGAACTAAACGTTATTTAATTACTTATTATATAAATGATAATAGTAATAATGAAGCTGTAGTAGAATGTATTGCTAATTATACATATAATAATTCTCCTATTATAGAAGCTATCAACTTAGATGATTTAAAAGATGTATTTGATCCACTTTATTACGTTAATTGTTATGACATTGAAGATGGCTCTTTAAATGATAAAGTTATGGTAATTGAAATGAATTATAAAGATAAATATTGTATATATGAAGTATATGATAGTGATGATAACGTAACAAGAAAAAGAATTGATTTTATCAATCTAGAAGATTTAGAAAAATATGAAGAAAAGCCTTCTATTATTTTTCCTAAAGAAGAAATAGAAACTGATAATTCAAGTATAGATAATAATAGAAATATCACAGAATATAAAACAACAAATTATAACTTCATTTATTACATCATTTTAGGAGTAATTGTTCTAGCTATATTAATATTTATTATAGTAAAGCATTTTAGGAAAAAAATGGTATAATAATTATTAGGAGTGATTAATATGTATGGTTTTTTCTATGCACAAAGTGAATATTCAATCGGCAATAACACTATTCATTTAGATAGCCTAGTAGAAAAGATTAAAGAATATGGTTATTCCTTTTTAGCACTATCAGACAATAAAATGCATTCATTTTATAAAGCTATAAAATTATGTGAAAATGCCAATATAAAGCCAATTATTGGTTTAGAAATAGAGGTAGAAGGAGATTATTTATTATTATATGCTAAAAACTATAATGGTGTAAAAAACTTATTTAAAATATCTAGTTATAAAGAAACTGATAATAAAGTTACTTTCAATTATTTAAAGAAAAATAATAAAGATATTTTTATGATCACTTCAGGCGCAAAATCTAAATTAGAGAAAGAATTAATTAATAATAATTTAGATAAAGTATTTGATTATTATTTATTGTATAAAGAAACTTTTAATGAGTTCTACATTGGCCTTGAAAAAGATGTTTTTCCATTTGATGAATTCTATGATGTAATAAAGAATTTTGCGATTAATAATGAAATTAAATATCTTCCAATTCATCAAACATTATTCTTAAAAAAAGATGATTTAAAATCATATGTGGTTTTAAAGAAAATTAATAAAGAAAATGTAGAAGAAAGTAATTATAGAGAAAACTATTTAAAAAATATAGATGAATTAAAAATAGAGTTTAGTGATGATGATGCTTTTAAATATGTAAGCGAAGTAGTAAATAGTATAGATATTAAGTTTAATCCTATTACTAATCCTTTAATTAAATATCCTAATGGTAAAGATATTAGTAGTATCGATTATTTAAGAGAATTATGCTATTTAGGTATTCAAAAAAGATTAAATAACAATGTAGATAAAATATATAAAAAGAGAATAGATTATGAATTAGATATTATTAAGAAAATGGGTTATGAAGATTATTTTTTAATTGTATTTGATTTTATTAGATATGCTAAAAAGAATAATATTTTAGTGGGACCTGGTAGAGGATCAGCGGCTGGAAGTTTAGTAGCATATTCTATAGGTATTACAGATATTAACCCTATAAAGTATGATTTATATTTTGAACGTTTCTTAAATCCAGAACGTATTACAATGCCTGATATAGATGTTGATTTACCAGATGATAAACGTTTAGAAGTAATAGATTACATCATAAGAAAATATGGAGATAACCACGTTTCCTTTATTTCAACCTTTGATAGTTTTAAAGGTAAATCAGCCTTAAATGATGTATCAAAAGTGTTTGGACTAGACGAATTAGAAACTAATGATTTAGTAAAAAAATGTTTAGTCTTCGATAGTGAGACTAATAAAGAAGTAGTAACAAAAGAATCTATAAAAAATGCTTATAAAATGGTTGATAAGGATGATTATAAAAAAGTATTAATTAATAGTTATAAATTATTTGATTTACCAAAAGCTATATCAACTCATGCCGCAGGTATTATTTTATCTAATGATGAAGTAACAAATAATTATCCTATTATGAAATCTAATAATGGATACCAAAGTCAATTAGAAGCGTCTGACTTAGAGTCTATGGGATTATTAAAGATGGATTTATTATCTTTAAAGAATTTAACGTTATTAGATTCTATCTTAAAGAAAGTTAATATTAAATTAGCGGACATTCCACTAAATGATGAGGCAACATTTAAATTATTAAATAGTGGAGATACAAAAGGTATATTCCAACTTGAAGGGAAAGGAATAACTAATACTATTAAAAAATATAATGTAACATCTTTTATGGATTTAGCAAATCTACTTGCTTTATATAGACCAGGACCAATGGGAGAAATAGATGATTATATTTTAAGAAAAGAAGGAAAAGAATTTAGCTATCCATCTAAAACAATTGAACATATTTTAAAGCCAACTTATGGAGTAATAGTGTATCAGGAACAAATTATGCAAATAGCTTCTGAATATGCTAATTATTCATTAGGTGAAGCAGATGTTTTGCGTAGGGCTATTAGTAAGAAGAAAAAAGAAGTTCTTGATATAGAAAGAGATAAATTTGTATCCAGGTGTAGTAACAAGGATGAAGCAAATAGAATATATGATTATATTGTTAAATTCGCTTCATATGGTTTTAACAAGAGTCATAGTGTAAGCTATGCTATGATAACTTATGCACTTGCTTACTTAAAAGCAAACTACTTAAAAGAATTCATTGTTACATTCTTAAACGATTCTATATCAGATGTTAAAGGAAGTATTTCATACTATAACACTTTAAAAAGAAATGGTATAGAAGTAGTTAACCCTAATATCAATATAAGTACTGATGAATATGTTATAGATAACAATATAATTTATTTACCTCTTCAAATGATAAAAACAATAAATAAAGATTCAATTAATCTAATTATTGAAGAGCGTAGAAAAGGCTTATTTACCTCATTTATTGATTTTTATAAGAGAGTAGAACTCTCTGATGAACAAAGATATAATTTAATATATGCATCTTGCTTTAATGGTTGTATTAAAGATATGGTTAATTACGTAAAATATCGCTTTGATAATAGTGACATTATTAAAAATAATGAATATGATTATGAAGAATTAGTCAAATTTGAAGAGATGGCTCTAGGTTTTAATTTAAAATATTCTTATTTAGAAATGTATAAAAAAGAATATACTGATACAGTTGATCTAATAGATTTAAAAGAGGATATCGCAAAAGTCATTGTAACCATAAAATACATAAAAGAAATCACAACAAAGACAGATGAATTGATGGCCTTTATAACTATTTATGATGGATTAATGCAATTAGAATGCAATTTATTCCCTAAAAAATATCATGAAGTAATGAATAGTATAAATGAAAAGAATAAAGTAAAATATGATAAAGATGCCTTCCTATTAGAATTAAAGCCATATAGAAGAAATGGTTCAATTTCATATGAGATTATTAAAGCTAAAAAGTTATAAAAAAGCGATTCGATTCGCTTTTTTTCTTTTTAATGTTAATATTTTTAAAAATATTAAAAAAAATATATTAAAAAATAATATACTTATGGTATAATATTTTTGTTAAAAAGAAGGTGAAATAATGAAAATAGCTGTTATGACATCAGGAGGAGATGCTCCTGGAATGAATGCTTGCGTTAGAGCAGTAATTAGAACTGCTAATTATTATTGCGATGAAGCTTTCGTAGTAAAAGAAGGTTATCGTGGTTTAGTTGAAGGAAAAATCGAAAGAGCTGGAAGATTTTCAGATTGTATTAACCATGGAGGTACATTATTAAAGACTTCTAGATTACCTGAGTTCCAAAGAGATGATATTCAACAAATAGCTGCTAACAATTTAAGAGAACTTGGAATTGATAATTTAGTAGTTATTGGTGGAGATGGTTCTTATAGAGGAGCTAGAAGCTTATCTAGATGGGGAATAAACTGTATTTGCGTTCCTGGAACAATTGATAATGATATTGCATCAAGTGATTATACAATTGGTTTTGATACTGCCTTAGATACTATTTTGCAAGCTGTCGATAGACTTAGAGATACATCAAGTTCACATCAAAGATGTACATTAGTTGAAGTTATGGGACGCCGTTGTGGTGACCTTGCAATTTACGCTGGTGTTTGTTCTGGTGCAGAGTTAGTTATTACTAATGAAACTGGCTTTGATAAGCAATTCGTACTAGATGAAATGAAAAAGGCTAGATTAAGAGGAAAACAACATGCAATCATTATTATCACTGAAGGTGTAACAGATTCAACTCAACTAGCAAAAGATATTTCTGAATACACTGGATTTGGATGTAGAGCTACAATTTTAGGTCACGTACAACGTGGTGGAGCACCTACTGGAAATGATCGTATTTTAGCAAGCCAACTTGGTAGCTATGCTGTAGATTTAATCCATGAAGGTAGAAAGAATAGAGCTGTTGGAAAAGTTGATGGCAAGTTAGTTAACTATGACATTTCTGATGCATTAGAAATGGAACCAAAAGTGTCTGAGTTATATGAATTAATTAAAAAATTAGGATAGGAGAAAAAAGAAATGTTAAAGAAGACAAAAATTATTTGTACAATTGGCCCTGCTTCAGAACCAATTGAAATGATGAGTAAGCTTGTTGAAAACGGAATGAACGTTATTCGTATGAACTTCTCACATGGTGATTATGAAGAACAAGGAGCACGTATTAAAACTATTAGACAAATTAATAGAGAAACTGGATCAAATGTTGGTCTATTACTAGATACTAAAGGTCCTGAAATGCGTACTCATAGATTCTGCAAACCAGAAAAATATGTAGAAGGAAAAGCTTATAAAGATTATGATACAAGAGAATGTAATAATCGTTCATCAGATGAAGATAAAGCAGCTGCTGATTTTAATGATGATATTAAATATGAAGTAAAAGCAGGTTCTAAAGTAATCGTTGCTATGGAACAAAGTGCTGGTGTTGTATTACCTGATTTTGCTAAATTCTCAGTATCATACCCAGGACTATATGATGACGTTAAAATTGGTGGAAAGATTCTAATCGATGATGGTTATCTTTCACTTACTGTTAAAGAAAAAGATGCTAAGAAAAGAGAATTAATCTGCGTTGCTGATAACTCACATAAATTAAAGAGTAAAAGAGGAGTTAACGTACCAGGTGCTTATCTACAAATGCCATTTATCTCAGCTAAGGATAAGGCAGATATCGAATTTGCAGCTGATCAAGATCTAGATTATATTGCTGCTTCATTCGTTAGACGTCCAAGTGATGTTGAAGAAATTAGAAAGATTTTAAAAGCAAAAGGAAATACTTCAATTCAAATTATCGCTAAGATTGAAAACCAAGAAGGCGTTGACAACATGGAAGCAATTCTAGATGTTGCTGATGGTATCATGGTTGCCAGAGGTGACCTAGGTGTTGAAGTTGATGCTTGGGAAGTTCCAGTAATTCAAAAGAAGTTAGTTGAAATGTGCCAAAGAAAGGGTAAGATTGTAGTTGTTGCAACACAAATGTTAGAAACAATGCAAGATAACCCAAGACCTACAAGAGCTGAAGTTTCTGACGTTGCTAACGCTGTTAGAGAAGGTTGTGACTCAACAATGTTATCTGGTGAAACAGCTGCTGGTAAGTATCCAGATACTTGTGTATACTACATGGCTAATATTCAAAAGAGAATGATGCCTGAAATGGATTATGAAAAATTATTCAATAATGCTGTTGAAGGACATGATGATACATTCGTAAGTGCATTCGCTATGGATGCTGCTAAGATGGCTATGGAATATAAAAATGTTGCTGCTATCATTACAATTGGCGGAAAAGATATGGCAAGAGCAGTATCTAAATTTAGACCAGCTGCACCTATCATTGCAACAGTTCCTCAAACAAGAGATGCTAGAGCATTAGCCCTTAACTATGCTGTATATCCAGTATTAGGCGATGAAAAAGATGCAATCAAATTCATCAAAGCTAATATTGAAAATTTAAAAGGCAAAGTAGCTATCGTAGTTGCTGAAGATTCAATTAAGATTGTAAATCTATAATAAAAAGAAAAAGCCGTAACAACGGCTTTTTTGTTTATCTAAACAATAAAAATATCTTTAATATTGACATATGGTCCAAATACAACTAAGACATCTAATTCTTTAATTATGGTGTCTTTATTTACTATTATTGGTCTTGAATCTCTTTTAACCATTAAAACATTTATACTATGTTCTGTTTTTAAACCAGATTCAAATAATGGAGTATCAACTAATAAATCTGGAATAGTATTTACCTGAACCTCAGCCATAGCATCAGTACCATAATTATCAATTATATCAATTGTATTTTGTCTTTTAGCAACTTCTGGATCAACTAATTCAACTGAATTAACATTTGTTGAGAATAAATCTTTTATATTTTGATATGGTCCAAATACAACAACAACATCATGGTATTGGACAATTGTGTCTTTAGTAATATCTACTATTTTATTTCTTCTTTTAATCATCAATAAATTAATTCTATAAGTGTCTCTAAGTCTTGCTTCAAATAATTTTTTATCTTCTAATATATCAGGAAGATTATTAATCATAACTTCACAAATGGCATCTCTTCCATAACTATCAAGAATAGTGATTGTATTTTCGTATTGTTTTCTTTGAATTATCTTTAAAGCTATTTTAGCAATTATTCTTTCATTTCCTTTTTTTACGAAAGGAAGTTGAAAAAATAAAATTAAACCAACGAATACGGCAGCCGCAATTATAATTACTTTTAAAGTAGATGATGTTTGCGCTTGATTTAAACTATTTAACAAGTTAAAAAACAAAGAAACAATAATAACTGAAAAACCATACCCTGTAACCATAGCGACAATAGCAATTCTACGACGTGCTCTATCATTTGCGATTATTTCTGATTCACTAGTTGTAAAACCACAACTTGTTAAAAGAGAGATAGCCTGGAATTTGGCTTTTTCATTTGTTAGACCTGTTATTCTTAGCAATATTGTGAATATTCTAATTAGAATCAAATATACCATAATAACGCCAAGTATTAAGATTACTGCTAATTCTAGTTTCATTTCAATCACCAATTTTATTATACAATAATAAAACAAATAATTATATATTTTTGTTTTAAATAATTATCATTTGTGATAAAATTGTTTACTGGAGGGAAAGACTATGGAATTATTATATAAAACAAATTATAGGCTTAGACCATCTGATTTTAGACCAAAAAATGATACTTTATCATCAACTACTTTACTTGATATATTTCAAGATTTAGCAGGTGCTCATGCAACACAACTTGGTTTAGGATTTGAAGACTTTATAAAAAAAGATTTAATCTGGATGATTGTATCAACTAGATATGAAATATATGAAGATATTCCTATGTATTCTATTGTTGAAGCTTATACATGGCCTAGAAGAAGAGGAAAAATAGATTTTTATAGAGATTATAAAATTATTCATGATGGTAAGGTTTGCGTAAAAGCAACATCTCGTTGGATAATTGCTAATTATGTAACTAGAAAAGTATATATACCTCGTGATATTGATTTTGTTGGTGAATACCACGAAGAAGAAACATTTGAAATCGAAAAACTTCGTGATTTTGATGTTACAGGATTAGAAGCATATACTTTCGTTCCAAATTATATGGACTTAGACCATAATGGACATGTTAATAATATTAAATATGCGACATTTATTGAAAATGTATTAAAATTAGAACATCAAATTAAAGCTTTTACTATAACTTATGTAAAAGAAGCCAAATTAGGTGAAGAAATAAAAATTTATGTTAAGGAAGAAGAAAACAACTTTATAATAAAAGGTGTTGTCAATAACGAAACATGCTTTTTAGCAAAGATTGAGAGGTAGTATTATGAAGTATGTAGTATTTTTATGTGATGGAATGGCAGATTATAACGTTTTAGAGCTTGGAAATAAAACTCCCCTAGAAGTAGCTTATAAGCCAAACATTTCAAGCATGTCAAAAGATAGTTATGTTGGGTTAATAAAAAGTGTTGCAGATGGTATGAAACCAGGAAGTGATGTAGCTAACCTAGCTATTTTAGGATATGATCCAAATAAATATTATACTGGTAGAAGTCCTCTAGAAGCTGGATCTATTGGTATTGATATGAAACAAACTGATGTATCACTTAGATGTAATTTAGTTACAGTAAGTGAAGAACCTAATTATGAAGATAAAACATTAGTAGATTATTGTGCTGGAGATATATCTACAAAAGATGCTAAGATTTTAGTTGATTACCTAAAGGAACATCTAGACAATGATGAATTCACATTATATAGTGGTGTAAGTTATAGACATTGCTTAATATGGAATAATGGTACTCTTAATATTGGACGTATTACTCCACCACATGATATTACAGGGAAAAAGGTAAAAGAATACACTCCTGAAAATGAAAAATTATTTAATTATATGAAGAAATCTTATGAATTATTAAATAACCATCCACTAAATATTGAAAGAGCTAAAAAAGGCTTAAATAAAGCAAATTCAGCGTGGTTATGGGGAGAAGGAAAGAAAGCTAATCTAGATAGTTTCTATTCTAAATATCATATTCAAGCAACAATGATTTCAGCTGTTGATTTGCTTAAAGGAATTGGCAAATTCTCTAATATGAATGTAGTTAATGTTGAAGGTGCTACAGGATATATTGATACTAATTTTAAGGGTAAAGCTGATGCGGCTATAGAAGCATTTAAAAATGGTAGTGACTTTGTATATATACATGTAGAAGCACCAGATGAATGCGGACATAGAGGAGAAGTTGAAAATAAAGTTAAGTCAATCGAATTAATTGATAGATTAATAATTGGACCTGTTGTTGATTATTTAAAAACACAAGGTGATTTTAAAGTATTAGTTACACCAGATCATGCTACTCCACTAGCTGTTAGAACTCATACAAATGATCCAATTCCATTTATGATTTATGATTCAAGAAAGAAATACCAAGGAGTAGAAAACTTATCTGAAAGAGAAGCAAAAACTACTGGAGTATTCATTGAACCAGGATATACTTTAATGGATAAATTCATAAAAGAATAAAAACGCTGCTTTGCTATGCAAAGTAGCATTTTTTTTCTAAATATGTTATCTTATAATTAAGGAGGTGGAAATATGCTTAATGATCAAGAAAAGTTTAATAGATTCTTAGAAGAAGAGTTTTCATTGCTTCTTAAAAGAGAATATAATACTGTTATAAACGATTTAAAAGAAGAAGAAAGCAATAAGATTAATGATATTAACGAATCTATCGAACAAAATAAAACTTTATTTACCAATTATACAGAATTAGTATTATACGCTGATGTTAATAATGTTGAAGTTGATAAATATTTAAATTATGATTATGTAACTTTATATGGTATATTAGGTGAAGCATACTTTCAAAGAGAAATGTATGACGAATCAGTAAAAGCGCTAGATAAAGCCATTAGTATGTCTCCATCTAACATTCTTTTGATACAAAGAAAGATGCTTGCCTTAAAGAAATTAAAACTATTTGATGAATTAGAAAATATGATATTTAAGACATTTAAATATTGCTATACTAGAGATACTTTGGTTAATCAATATTTCTTATTATCTAACGTTTATGAAGAAAAAAAGATGTATAAGGAAGCTGCATACCTTCTATATCTTATTGGTGTATCTTTTGATAATAATGAAGTATTCTTAAAAGAAATAGATAGATTACAAAAGATAACACATGAGACATATAATTGTCCTGATTATGAAACATTGATGGGGTTCTTAAAAGAAAAAAATATTATGACTCCATATGATCTATTTACTTATTATTTTAGTTTTTATAGAGATATGATAAAAAATAATGATGCTATGGGGGCACTAGATTTCTTAAAATGCTCTAATAATGTTTTCTTTGATAAGAGAAATCTAAAAGAGATAAAAAAGCTAACAAAACAAATAGAAAAAGCTAATAAAAAGAACAAAAAGTCTTCTATATAATATATTATTTATAAAATTGTTATAATAATTATAGATTTACTCCATTTAATATAGTAAAATATAGGTAAACGATACGATATTATAGGGGTGGAGTTATGTTAAAACTATCAGAAGTAGTTAACGCTTTTTCAAAGATTAATGAAGATGTGGACATATATTTAAATAAAAAAACGGGGAAACATATAATTATTTATGGTAACGACAAGGATTCATCTCGTTTGTTTAAAGAAATAGAAGAAAACTTTGATTCATATATTATTCTTCCTGATTGTAATGGAATTGATTCAAAATCTATTATGGCAAAATTTGTTGAAACAATAGATAATGATTTAATAAAATATGAATTGATAGCAGTTTTAAATTCTGATAGACCATGCGCTAAATTTATGGACGCATTATTTCATTTTGGTTTAAGAGATACTTGGAGTGACTTTAAATATAATGAAATGATTGATCTAAGTATTAAATTTTTAAATTATTATCAATTGGATTATATTGATGATATAACAACTGCTCCAAAAGAGGCATTTGTTATAGAAGTAATTAAAACAGTAAAGAAAGAATATAGAATTAAAGCTGATTCTAGAGAAGAAGCATTAGAAGAATTAAAACTAGTTATGGCTAACGATGACATTAACACATATGAAGTAGTCAATGTAGAAAAAATAGTAATGTAAGATGCGTATATGCATCTTTTTTCTATCAATAAAAATATAATTATGTTATAATTAATTGGAAGGTGATTATGATGTTTTTAATTGCACACTTATTATTTTATATAGGAGAAATACTTTTAGGACTTCCTGGAGGTATTATAATGCATGTTAATAGATTAACAGATGATGATAAGAAGATAGGAAGAAATAATATGATAAGTAATATTTTCTTCTTTATAATAGTAGCTACTGCTATAGCTGGTGGTATAGTTTTACAACTATGCTTTAGACCATATAATGGTTGGTGGAATTTATTTACTTTATTCTTAACTGGTTTATTAAGTTGCTACTTAACTTTTGGATGCTTAAGAGGATTTTATAATTCAATGTTAGGCGGTAAAGAAGATAAAAAAGGCTCTAAATAGCCTTTTTTTATTCTATATAATTTGATAGATTGTTATATATTATATTAGACAATCTAGATGATAGAGATTCTATTGATTCGTAATCCTTTATTATCCAGTTCTTTATAACTCCAACTATTCCATAAAAGATATAATCTAGTTCGATTATATTTTTTTTATAATCAGCTTTTATATTTTTTACATATCTTTTTTGTAAATCTATAGCAAACTTATCAATATAACCACTCATATTAGAGTCTAATAATATTACTCTATAGAATTCAATTTCTTTATGTATTATTTTTAATATTTCTAACAAACTATTGTTTAACATTTCCCTGCTTTGAGACTTTACATCACTACTCATAAAACTAATAGTATTTTCTTGCTCTAAAAAAACATCACTTGCTATTTTATTTAATAAATCAATTTTATCGTAATAATGTAAATAAAAAGTATTTCTATTTATTAACGCTTTATTACAAATGTCTTTTACTGTGACATTATCAAATCCTTTTTCTTCAACTAATTCTATAAAAGCACCTTTAATAGATCTTTTAGTCTTTATTACTCTTAAATCTTCCATGTTATCACCCATATATATTTTAGCATACAAACATATTTTAACAAGTGTATTTTAAACGACACTTGTCTATTTTTGTTTATTTGCTTCTTATATTATCCATGATAATATAGAGATGTAGGAGGTTTAAAATATGAATAAATTTGAAATTTTTGTTGATTCAACAGCTGATATGTTTACTGAACTCAGAAAGCAATATGATGTTGATTACGTAAGCATGAACATTGTTGTAAAAGGAGAAGAAAAGAAAGCAAGTCTAGATTGGGACTTATACAGTCCAAAAGAATTCTATGACTGGATGCGTGATGGTATTAAAATTACTACTACATTAGTACCACTTGAAGTTTTTCTAGATAAATGGACTAAAGTATTAGAAGAAGGCAAAGATGTATTATACATTTCATGTTCATCTGCTTTATCTGGTTCAGTTAACGTAGGTAGAAATGCTCGTGATATGTTACTTGAAAAATATCCTGATAGAAAAATAGAAATAATTGATCCACTTAATTCATGTAAAGGTCAAGCTTTAATGGCTATGAAAGCAAGTGACTTAAGAAAAGAAGGAAAAGAATTAAGCGAAATAGTCGAAATAATTGAAAAAGAAAAATTATGTTATAACCAATTCTGTACAGTAGCTACTTTAGATTATTTAAAGAGAGCAGGAAGAATTAAAGCTGGTAAAGCATTCTTTGGTAATATTTTTGGTGTAAAGCCTATTATTATAAGTGATGCAAGAGGTAACAACTATGCTTGGAAGAAAGCTAAAGGTAGAAGACAATCTTTACTTGATTTAGTCCAATATACTAAAGACAACATCGTAGATCCTGAAAATAATATTGTATTTGTTGTTCATGCTGATTGTATAGAAGATGCTGAATTCCTAAAAGAACATATCATTAACGAAATTCATCCAAAAGATGTTATTATAGATTATCTAGGACCTATCATTGGTTCAACTACTGGTCCTGGTACTGTAGCAACATTCTTCTATGGAAAAGAAGTAACAATAGTTGGTGAAGAATAATGGAAGATGTATTTAATTTAGATGGTAGTTTATTTAAAAAATTATTAATCAGTGGCGCAGATAATCTAAATAGGCATAGAATAGTAGTTAACAATTTGAATGTGTTTCCTATTCCTGATGGTGATACAGGAGATAATATGACTATGACTATTAGTCATGGTGTTAGCGAGATAAAAGATTATGAAGAAAATAACATTGGCTTAATGAGCAAAAAAATAGCTCGTGGTATGCTTTTTGGAGCACGTGGTAATTCAGGAGTTATTTTATCTCAAATATTTAGAGGAATTGCTGATGGATTAAAAGATATAGAAAAAGCTAATTCCGTTGAATTAGCAAATGCCTTTATTTCAGGCTATGAAAGAGCATATAAAATGGTTGTTAATCCTGTAGAAGGAACAATACTTACAGTTGCTAAAAATGCCTCAAATAAGACAAAATCAGCAGTTTCAGAAAAGACTAGTATCAATGAATTCTTTAAATTATATTTAGATTTTGCTAATGAAGCTCTAAAAGAAACTATTAATCAATTAGATTGCCTAAAAAAAGCAAATGTAATTGATAGTGGTGGAGCTGGTTATGTATATATAATTGAAGGAATGCTTAGATACTTTAATAGTGATGCTAATTATGCAAATTATATTTTAAATTATAAATTTGAAAGAGAGCATTATGTTTCGAATATAGGTGACAATTTAAAAGAATATGCCATAATAAGTGTTTGTAATGGTGATGGTCTTAGAGAACTATTTGTTAATTTAGGTTGTGATTATATTATTAATGGTGGTCAAACAATGAATCCTTCAACAGAAGATTTCATTAAAGCATTTGATTTAGTTAATGCTAAAAACATTGTAGTACTACCTAATAACTCAAATATAATTCTTGCTGCAAGACAAGCAAAAGAATTATATGAGAATGCTAATATTATAATTATTAATAGTAAGACTATTGCTGAAGGCTTAAGTGCTATGTCACTTGTTAATTATGATGATCCATCTTTTGTTGATGAAATGGAAGAAGCAATTAAAAATGTTACTACAGGTGAAGTAACTTATGCTGTAAGAGATGCTATCATTGATGGTGTTGAAATAAAAAAGAATGAATTTATGGCAATAGAAGGAAAACATTTAATCTATAAAGCAAATGATAAATATGATTGCTTAAAAGGATTAATTGATTTTGAAGTAAAAAATAATAACAAAGAAATTATAAATGTTATATTTGGTAAAGATATAGTAGAAGATGAAATAAATGAATTCTGTGAGAATTTAATGAATGAAATAAGAAATATAGAAATTAATACTGTATCAGGTATGCAAGATATATATAGCTTTATAGTTGCATTTGAATAAAATAAAAAAGGCTTATTAAAGCCTTTTTTTAATTCTTTAAACTTTGAATTGGTGCTGGTATTTGTCCACCACGATTTATGAATTTAGATGGTGATTTAGTATTTACTTTCATTATTGGACCTTCTCCAAATAAACCACCAAATACCAATTCTTCGCCTTCCTTTAATCCTATTGCAGGAATTAATCTACAAGCAGTAGTTTTAAAGTTTACCATACCTATTGCTGCTTCATCAGCTATAATACCTGATATTACATCTTCAGTTGTATCACCAGGAATAACTATCATATCTAGGCCTACTGAACATACAGCAGTCATTGCTTCTAATTTTTCTATTGATAGAGTTTTAGATCTTGCTGCATCAATCATACCAGCATCTTCAGTTACTGGTATAAATGCACCAGATAATCCACCTACTCTACTTGAAGCCATGACTCCACCTTTTTTTACAGCATCATTTAACATAGCAAGACAAGCAGTAGTACCACAAGCACCACATTGCTCTAATCCTATTTCTTCTAAGATATGAGCAACTGAATCACCTACTGCAGGAGTAGGAGCAAGTGATAAGTCAACAATACCAAATGGAACATTTAACATTTGACTAGCTTCATGTCCAACTAATTGACCCATTCTTGTGATTTTGAATGCTGTTTTCTTAATTATTTCAGCAATCTCAGTTAAATCTGCGGTATCTGGTGCATTCTTTATAGCGCTTCTAACAACACCTGGGCCAGATACACCAACATTTATAACACAATCAGCTTCACCAACACCATGGAAGGCACCAGCCATAAATGGATTATCTTCTACAGCATTACAGAATACAACTAATTTAGAAGCTGCAACACACATTTCATCTTTAGTGTTTATAGCACATTGCTTAACTATTTTACCCATCATTCTAACAGCATCCATATTGATACCTGCTTTAGTAGAACCTACATTAACACTTGAACATACTCTTTTTGTTACTGTTAAAGCTTCAGGAATAGATTCAATAAGTTCCAAATCTCCCTTAGCAAAGCCCTTTTGCACTAATGCAGAATATCCGCCAATAAAGTTAACTCCAATATCTTCAGCTACCTTATCTAATGTTTTTGCATATTTTACTGGATCTCCTCCGCTAACAGCAACTAACATTGAAATAGGAGTAACTGATATTCTTTTATTGATAATTGGAATACCATATTTTTTTGATATTTCTTCACCAACACTAACTAAGTTTTTAGCTAATCTATAAATTTTATTATAAATTTTTTTACATGATTCATCGATATTACTATCAGCACAATCAAGTAATGATATACCCATTGTGATTGTTCTAATGTCAAGGTTCTCATCTTGAATCATTTTTATTGTTTCAAATATTTCCTTATTATTAATCATTTTAACACCTAAATTCTATGCATTGAATTAAAGATATCTTCATGCATTACATGTATTTGAAGATTTCTCTTTTCTCCACATTTTTGCATGATATCTTGAAATTCATCAAGCTTAATAGTCATTTTGTCTAATTCAACCATCATAATCATGGCAAAAGTATCTTGCATAACTGTTTGGCTAACATCAATGATATTTACATCATATTTAGCACATTCATTTGATACTAATGCAAGGATACCAACTTGGTCTTTTCCAATTACTGATAATACTGCTTTCATCATAAAAACCCCTTTCAATACAAATCAATTATAATAAAAAATGCCTCTTTTCGCAATATGAAAAGAAATTAAATATTATTTAATTTATTGTAAATCTTTGTAATTGTTGGTATAATCAATATGATGAGGATGTGATTTTTGTGAAAAAAATACTATTAATGTTCATTATTGCTGTAGGATTAGTCCTAATGTTTGTTTTATATCCATTAGACTGGTCTAATTTTGATAACAAAAAATTAGTGCAAACTATTGTTTATCTTGCTGTTGTTGCAGCATGCTTCGTTATCGTAACTGCGCTTATTTATTCTTATTTTAGTAGTGCACAAAGAAAAAAGATTAAATGGCTTGAAACAAAACTAGAAGTTTGGAATAATACTTCTTACCATGTTAAAAAAGCCGGAGATGTTGCGTTTAACGAATTACCAGTTGGTATTATTCTTTGTGATGATCAATTAGAAATTAAATGGGCAAATCAATATGCTAAACAAATTTTCCAAAGCAAACTAATGGAACGTCCTCTTCAAAGCATTCACACAGAATTATTCAATCAAGTACAAGAAAATAAAGAAAACATAATGGTTTCAATTTATGATAAGACTTATGACGTAATGTTTAGAAAAGATGATTTACTATTATATTTCTTTGATGTTACAGAACGTGAAAAGATTAAAGCTAAATATAAAGAAAGAACAACAGCTCTTGGTATTATTTATCTAGATAATATGGAACAATCTTTAGCTGAATTAGACGTACAACAAAGATCAGAACTTAGAGGTAAGTATTTAGGTGAAATTTCAGACTGGATTACAAACGCTGGTGGTTTCTTAAAGTCATATAGTGATGATAGATCAATAATTGTATTAGACTATGGTCAATTACAAACAATGATTAAATCAAGATTTGATATTTTAAATAGAATTAGAGAAATATCAGAAGAAAATGAACTTAGAGTTACTGCGTCAATGGGTATTGCTTGTTGGGATGTTAAATATGAAGAATTAGGTACATACGCACAAAACGCAATTGAACTTGCGGAAAAGCGTGGTGGTGACCAAGTTGTTGTAAACATACAAGATGAAAAGATTCAATACTTTGGTGCTAAGACAAACGCTCAAGAAAAGAGTAGTAAGGTATTAGTTAGAGTTATGGCTCAAACATTAATTGAGCACATTCAAAAAGCCGGTAATGTATTAATTATGGGTCATACTAATACAGATACAGACTCATATGGTGGAACACTTGCCTTACTAAAGATTTGTTTATCTTTAAGAAATGATGTTAGAGTAGTCATTGATAGACCTAAATGTGATAAAACAGTTCAAAAGCTTTTAGATTTAACAGCTAAAGAACATGTTGGTATTACTAAATATTTCGTAACTCCAAAAGAAGCGTTAGATTTAATGGATGATGATACATTATTAGTTGTTGTAGATACACAATCTCCAAAGATTGTTATGAATGCTGATGTTTTAGCAAAAGCAAAGAAACTTGCTGTAATTGATCACCATAGACGTGGTGAAGTAACATATGAAAATCCAATATTTAACTATGTTGAACCATATGCATCAAGTTCAACTGAGTTAATTGTTGAAATGATTCCATTCGTTAATAAGAAAGTTGAGATTAGTGCACTTGAAGCAACTTTAATGCTTGCAGGTATTATAGTTGATACTAATAACTTCACATTTAGAACAGGTTCTAGAACATTTGACGTTGCATCACAACTTAAAGAATATGGTGCTGATATGATTAAAGCTAGAACATTCTTAAGAGAAGATATTGAAAGAAGAAAAGAAATAGCTGAAATAGAAACAAAGGCTGAAATCTTATTTGACAAATATGCTATTGTTAAGATTACTGAAGCTCTAACTATGGATAGAGTTTTATTAGCCCAAGTAGCTGATAGATTACTTGAAATTGATGGCGTATCAGCAAGTTTTGCTATAGGACAACTTGAAGAAAACTTAATAGGTATTTCTGCAAGAAGTTATGAAGGTGTTAACGTACAAATCATCATGGAAGAGATGGGTGGAGGCGGACACTTAAATGGTGCTGCTGCACAATTATCAAATATGAGTATTGAAGATGCATATAAAATGCTTTATGATATACTAGAAAAGGAAGAATTGCAAGAAGGTGAAGAAAAAATGAAGATTATTCTAAAAGAAGAAGTTAAAGGAAAAGGTAAAAAGGACGATGTTGTTGAAGTTGCTGATGGTTATGCAAACTTCTTAATCGGACAAGGAAAAGCAATTGCTGCAACTGCTGATAACTTAAAGAAACTAAAGGAAGATAAGGAAAAAGAAGCTGCAGAAGCTGAACATCAATTACAAGTTTTAAATAAATTAAAAGATGAAATTAACAATAAACCTATCAACGTATTTATTAAGATGGGTGATGATGGTAAATTATTTGGTAGTGTTACTACTAAACAAATTGCTGAAGAATTTGAAAAAGCTTACGGTATTCATATTGATAAGAGAAAAATTGATATTCAAACAGAAATCAACTCACTTGGTATTTATGAAGCTGAAGTTAAATTACATAAGGATATTGAAGCAAAAATTGAAGTACACGTATTAGAGAAAAAAGATTAGATAAAAAAGTAGGGATAATATGGCTAAAATTAGCGAAGAAAACAAAAAAGATCCATATAGTCTTGAAGCAGAACAAGCTGTATTAGGTGGTATATTCATTGACAATGAATCATTAACTAATATAGTTAAGGATATTTTGATTGCAGGACATGAGGAATTCTTAGACAATAAAAATAGAATAATATATTCTGCAATGTTACAACTTGAAAAGCAACATATGCGCTATGACTATGCTACTGTATGCAGCTATTTAGAGTCTAGCACTATCCCTCAAGCTAACTGGGGTGGAAGAGAATATTTAATGCAATTAGTAGATGCTTATCCATCAAGTGCTAATATTGAAGACTATTCAGAAATTGTTCATGGCAATTATTTAAAAAGAAAACTTTTAATTGCTTGTGCAAATGTAATAGATAAAACGAAAAATGGTAGCGATGTTGCTCCTTTTTCAGAATGCATTGATTATGCAGAAGAACAAATCTCTGATTTAGTTAAAAATAGAAGAACTTCATCATTCTCTACTTTAGAAGATATGTCTAATGCTGTATTAAATAAAGTAAAAGAGAAAATAACAAAAATGGAAGGTAATGATGTTGTCGGTTTAAAAACAGGATTTACCTTATTAGATAAGTATACACAAGGTTTCCAACCTGAACAATTGATTATATTAGCTGCACGTCCAGGTGGAGGTAAATCTGCATTTGCTCTTAATGTCGCAAAAAATATAGCAGATAGAAATCCACAATCGCATATTGCTATATTCAGTTTGGAAATGTCAGTAGAAATGGTAACAACAAGAATTTTAGCAAATGCTGCTACTATTAATAGTAGAGATATAAAAAGTGGTAATATGACTAAACAAGAATTAGCAAAGCTTGAAAGTCAAATTCAATCAACTAAAAATCTAAACATTCATTTTTCTGATGAATCATTAGTTAATATTTCTGATATAAGAAGTATGTGTAGAAAATTATATCAAAGACATGGATTAAGTTTAATTGTAGTTGACTACTTACAATTAATAGATACACCTCATGATAGAGGTAAGCAACAAAGAAGTAGACAAGAAGAAGTTGCAAACATTTCAAGAGGTTTAAAACTTCTTGCACGTGAATTAAAATGCCCTGTTTTAGCGCTTTCTCAATTATCACGTAATGCGGAAAGAAAAGAAGGCAAAAGTGCTAAAATTACTATGGCAGACTTAAGAGAATCAGGTGCAATCGAGCAAGATGCAGATATTATTTTAATATTAAATAAACAAGATGATGGTAGCGATGTAGTAACACTTAATATTGCTAAAAACCGTGAAGGTGAAAGTGACGTTGACGTTCAATTATTATTCGAAAAGCAATATAGTAAGTTCTCTAATATTGCTAATAATGAACAGAATAACGATTAATATAAAGGAGTAATTATTATGATAACAGATAGATTAGAAATGATGGAAAAAAGATATGAAGAAATTAATAAACTATTAATGGATCCATCTGTTGTATGTGATATCAAAAAATTAACAGATTTAAGTAAGCAACAAAAACAAATAGAAAAGCCAGTAATGATGTTTAGAGAATATAAAAAATGTTTAGACTCTCTAGATGATTTAAAGGAAATGTCTAAAGACAGTGACCCAGAAATAAAAGAAATGGCTGAAATGGAATTAGAAGAAACAAAAGCAAAAATAGCTAAGATGGAAGAAGAATTAACTATTATGCTACTTCCTAAAGATCCTAATGATGAAAAGAACGTTATTATGGAAATTAGAGGTGCCGCAGGTGGAGATGAAGCTAACATCTTTGCTGGAGATTTATTTAGAATGTATTCTAAATATGTTGAATCAAAAGGATGGAAGTTAGAAGTAATAAACGCTGAAGAATGTGCCGCAGGTGGTTATTCACAAATAGAATTTACTGTATCTGGTGATTCTGTATATTCATTCTTAAAATTTGAATCAGGTGCACATAGAGTACAAAGAGTTCCTGTAACTGAATCTGCAGGTAGAATTCAAACATCTACAGCTACAGTTTTAGTAATGCCTGAAACTGAAGACATTGATTTTAAAATTGATGAAAAAGATTTAAGAGTAGATACATTCTGTGCATCAGGTCCAGGCGGACAAGGTGTAAATACTACTTATTCAGCAGTAAGACTTACTTATATTCCTACAGGTGATTATGTAGCTTGCCAAATTCATAGATCGCAACATGAAAATAAAGCAACTGCTTTAAAATTATTAACTGCTAAAATCTATGATAGAATGTGCCAAGAAAAAGCTGAAAAAGAAGGAACTATTAGACAATCTTTAATTGGTAGAGGAGACAGATCTGAAAAGATTAGAACATACAATTATCCTCAAAACAGAGTAACTGATCATAGAATTAATTTCACTATTCAAAGATTAGATGCTATTATCGAAGGTAAATTAGATTTAGTAATAGATAATTTAATTTCAGCAGAACAACAAAAGAAATTAAGTGGAGAAGAAGAGGAATAATATTTCCTCTTATTTTAATAAAGGAGAATAGTTATGACATATAAAGAATTATATGATAAGACTAAAGAGAAAGCTCTAGAACTAAACAAAGAAGAATCAGCAGTTTATATTTTACTTTTATATTCTAGTAAAAAGGATGGCGCACAGTTCTATTCTTCAATGGATGAAGAGGTAAGTGAAGATGTTATTAAATCCTTTAATGAAGCCATAAATAAGTATTTATACGAAAACATTCCAGTTCAACATATTACAGGTATTCAAGAATTCTTCGGATATGATTTTAATGTAGATAATACAGTATTAATTCCACGTCCAGAAACAGAAGAATTAGTTGAAAATATCTTACTAACATATGATGAATTTATGGATCATGATGTTGATGTAGTAGATATTGGATGTGGTTCGGGATGTATAGGTATTACTTTAAAGTTGGAAGAACCTAGAATGAATGTAACATTAACTGATATATCATTTGAAGCACTTGAAAAAGCAAAGGAAAATGCGAAGAAACTAGGTGCTGATGTTAAATTCTTACAAGGTGATATGTTAAAACCATTGGAAGGAATGAAGTTTGATATCTTAGTATCAAACCCACCATATATTCCAACAAATGAAGAAATACAATCTTTAGTAAAGGATAATGAACCATGGGTTGCCTTGTTTGGAGGAGAAGATGGACTTAAGTTTTATAGAATTATCTTAAGTGAAGCTAAAAAATATTTAAAAGGAAGAAATATAATAGCTTTTGAACATGGCTTTGATAAAAATAAAGAAATAAAAGAACTAGCTTTAAAATATTTTCCTAATGCAGAAGTTAGACAAATTAAAGATATTTTTAATAAAGATAGAATGACTATCATTATAAACAAAACTATGGATGATGGTGAATTAATAGCTTTCCCTACAGATACAGTTTATGGCTTAGGTGCGAAGGTTTTTGATAGCGTAGCTCAAGAAAGAATAATGGAATTAAAGAATAGAGACTGTTCAAAAAGATTTGCTGTATTATGTGCAAATTTAGAACAGATAGAAGAACTAGCTTATATAGATGATAAAGCTAAAAAGATAATTAACAAATTCTTACCAGGTGGGTTAACACTTATTTTAAAAGCAAAGAACAAGGATATACATAATTATGCAATAGATGATACTGTTGCAGTTAGAATTCCAAAGCATCCTATTGCTTTAAAATTATTACTTGAAAATGGACCTCTTGCTACAACAAGTGTTAACCTAAGTGGGCAAAAGCCTTTAAATGATTACGACATTATAAAAGAGACATTCAAGAATAAAATTGACTACATTTATAATGACCCTACTAATATAGAATATTCTAATGTTCCATCAACTATTATTGATATGACTAGCGATTTAAAAGTCATAAGAGAAGGAGACATTAAATTGGAAGAAATTTTAAAGATTATTTAATAGTTTTTAAAAGGAAAATTGCGCAATAATGAGGTTTTATACTATTATTGTGCTCTTTTTATTATTATTGACTTTTACTTATAAAATAAGTATAATATTTATTAAAAGAAATGGTGCTATATCGAAGGAGGAATAATATGAGCAGACTTAATAAGAACGATTACCCAAAAGAAGAAAGAAAGGCAAAGGTCTTACAGTTTGGTTTAAATAGATATGTTAAAGGTACAACATTAACAGCTGTTAACTCAATGAATGGTGATGGTGTATTTGATTCAGGCGTTATTTGTGTTTTATCAAACCCAAGTGAAGCAGAACAAGCTTTAAAGCTTAAAGAACAAGATTATATGTATACAATTTTACGTCAAGGCTTACTTGATGGAGAATCTTTTGAAGACAATAGTGTAATTGAATCATTAATTAACATTATAAATCCATATGAAGATTTCCAAGCATTTATGGATTTAGCTAAGCTTGACACTATTGAATTTGTTTTCTTAAATACACATGATGAAGAAACTATTTTTGATGAAACTGATACAAACTTAAAAGCTCCAAAAACATTTATTGGAAAATTACTTTCATTCTTAAAACAAAGATATGATGTTTTTGGTGGAGATATTACAAAAGGATTCCACTTCATTCCAAATGATAAAGGATTTACTGATGCTAACGAATTTAAAGATATGCTAGTAAAACTTGCTAAGGCATGTAGACTTCCTAGCGATTACATCAACTGGATTATTTATTCAAACACTTATGCTAAATGTTTAATTGATAGAATTATTGAAGAAGCAAGTGAAGAAGATGTTGCTAATGCTGATTTAGTGGACTATACAGATTTAGCTGCCATTAGAACAGAACATTTCTATACATGGATTATTGAAGGATCACTTGGTCTAGATAAGGTATTCCCTGCTGAAGCAGCAACTGATATTGAATTTACAGATGATATCACTCCATATATCGAAAGATCTGATAGACTTAGAGGTGGAGCACGTCTTGCTTTAATCGCAACAAAAGAACCTACTGTTAGTGAAGCATTTAAAGATGTTGAACAATTTGTTAAAGATTATATTGTATATGAAGCTGGTCCAACAGTTGATTTAGTTGATGTTGAATTAGAGTTCTATGCAGATAGTTTATATGAAAGATATGAAAACCCATATTTTGTAATTGATAATGGTCCAAGATATAAGAAGTATCTAAAACAAGCATTACTTCCTGTTATTTTTGAAAACAAGGAACTTGCTAAGCGTACATTATTAATTCTTGCTTACTTCGTTATTGATGATAACATTGATCTTGGTGCTGATCCTGACTTTGTAAAAATTGATACAGTTAACGGAGCAACTCAATTCCTAAATCAAGCAATTGAAGATGTTAAGACTTTAGGATTTGTAGGCGCAGTAAAAAAGAATTTTTAAAAAATAATGAGCTAGATTAATTTCTAGCTCTTTTTTATGGTATAATCTATTTGGTGATATTATGGATAAGGATATAAAAACATCCCTTATTATGGAGGGTGGGGCTCTAAGAGGAATATTTACTTGTGGTGTAATTGATGTATTAATGGAAAATAATATAGAATTTGATGCTGCTGTTGGTATTTCTGCTGGTGCAGTACTTGGATGCAACTACAAATCAAAACAAATAGGTAGACCACTTAGATATAATTTGAATTATTGTAAGGATAAAAGATATCATTCATTATGGTCATTAAGAAAAACAGGAGATTTATTTGGAGTAGATTTTTGCTATAATGAATTACCTAATAAATTAGATATTTTTGATACTAACACATTTACAAATAACCCAATGAAATTCTATGCTGGAGCAACTAAAGTATCCACTGGTGAAGCCGTTTTTCATGAGTGCACAACAGGAGATGGAATAGATTTATTATGGCTTAGAGCAAGTGCATCTATGCCAATAGTTTCACGAGTAGTTGAAATAGATAATGAAGGATATTTAGATGGAGGAATTTCTGTTTCAGTTCCATATGAATTTATGGAAAACTTAGGTTATAACAAAAACATAATCATATTAACAAGACCAAAAGGATATAGAAAGAAAAAAACTAAACATAAATGGTTGCTTAAACATTTTTTAAAGAAAATGCCAAAAATAAAAGAATTAGTTTTAAATAGGTATATTAAATACAACAAGGAAATGGATGATATTGATGAAAGAGAAAAAGAAGGTATCTCTTTAGTTATTAGACCACCTAAAAAACTAGATATAAGTAAGACAGAAAAGAATCCTAAAAAGATTCAAAAAGCATATGATTTAGGAAGAAATGAAGCTTTAAAGAGGCTAGATGAAATAAAAAAGTTCCTAAATATTAGTAAATAAGAGTTTTTTATTATTCTTTTTGTTTAAAAAAGTATTGTAAATGTTTTCAAAAGATTATTCTTTATTTAAAGAATAGTCTTTTTTTGTTATAATGAAATAGAGGTGTTGTTTATGAAAATATCAATCGCATGTGATCATGGCGGCTATAATTTAAAGGAAACTTTAAAAAAATGGCTTATTGACAATAATTATGAGGTTATCGATTATGGAACTAATAGTTTAGATTCTTGCGATTATCCTGATTTTGGTCGTAAAGCAGCTGAAGCTGTTAGAGACAAAATCGTTGATAAGGGAATTGTAATTTGCACAACAGGTATAGGTATGAGCATTGTTGCTAATAAAGTTAAAACAATTAGATGTGCTTTAGTATCAAATGTTGAAGGTGCAAGTCTAACTAGAAGACATAATGATTCAAATGTATTAGCTCTAGGTGCTAAATTCACTGAACCTAGCTTAGCAATAGAAATCACAAAAACATGGCTTACTACTGAATTTGAAGGCGGACGTCATCAAAGAAGAGTAGATAAGATGATGGATATAGAAAAATAATGAAGAAATTAAAAATATATGCTCTTATAACACAGTTCATATTTCAATTACTAATACTTGGAGTCTTAGGATGGTTTATTGGTTATAAAATTGATCCTGAAGGAGTCTTAAAAGGTATACTAGCAGTAATTGGTGCAGTAATTGGTGTTATAGCATTTATTATAGAGTTAATAATTTTAGTAGGAGAAAGCAATGGAGAATAATTCATTTGAAAGAGAAGTTCAAAGAGAAAAAATTCATATTCATTCAATGCCCTTTATATGGTTGTTCTCGCTAATTGGAGCTATTGTTCTATTTATACTTAATAGAAAGTGGTGCTTTGATTATGTTTTAGGTGTTTTAGCTGGATTATTTGGTTTAACTATGATGTTATATACTGTTAATACAACTAAAATAGAACATCTAAAATCAAGAATGACAATCAATTATTTTATACGTTATATAATGTATGCTATAATATTTGCTTTTGTGTTCTTCACAGATGGTGCAAATTATTTATGGACTACATTAGTAGGTATAATGGTTGTGAAGGGTGTTTTAGTATGTTATGCTTTAATCCACAAAGGAAAGAAGGTGTGATAATTGCTCTGGTTTAACTTTGATGTATTTTTCAAATACGCATGGAGTCCACAAATCAGAAATTCACTTATTATCATTGGAATATTAATTATTTTGACTATAATTATTGGACATTTCTTGAAGAAAAAAGATCCTAATAAAAAGCCAAGTAAGATACAATTAATATTCGAAGAATTGGTAAAATTAATTAATACATTATGCAAATTGACTATAGGTAAAAGATGGAAAGGATATGCGCCATATTTCTTAACAGTAGTAATTTATTTACTGGTCGCTAATACCGCGGGTATTTGGGCAATAGATGCTCCAACATCTAGTTGGAATGTCACCTTAGGTTTAGGTATCATAACATTCTTTATGGTACATTATACAGGATTACGAAGTTTAGGAATTGGTAAATATTTAAAGAGTTATACTGACCCTTTACCACCATATATTCCATTCTTAGCACCTGAAAATGTTCTAACAGCATTTATGATGCCATTCTCTATATCACTAAGATTGTTTGGTAATATAATGAGTGGTGCAGTTATGTCAATTCTGATTTATGGAATGATTTCACAACAACCGTGGGGTTGGGCAGCATTAATCATTATGCCTTTCTTCCACATGATATTTGACATATTCTTTGGAGCAATCCAAGCAGTCGTATTTACTTTATTATCTTGTGTCTTCATAGGACAGAAGGTAGACGAAGAAGAATTAATTATAGAATAAAATAGGAGGATAATTTTATGGATATTATTACAATGTTAACAGCTTTAATTTATGATTACAATAACTTTTTCCAAGGAGGTCTAGCTTGCCTAGGTGCTGGTATCGCAGTAATTGGAGGTTTTGGACAAGGTGTTGGACAAGGTTTAGCAGCAGGTTATGCTACTCAAGCAGTAGGTAGACAACCAGAAGCATTCGGAAAAATCTTAGTAACAATGATTGTTGGTCAAGCAGTTGCTGAAACAACTGGTATTTATGCCTTAATCATTGCCTTCATGTTATTATCTAAAGCAGCATAGGAGTGATTATTAATGGAAGCAGTCTTACAAAAAATTTCATCATTTATAACTAGTGGACTTAGCTTCTTAGGTATTTTCGGAACTGATGAGTTTACTCTTGAGGCAGTCCTTGGAGAAGCAACTCAAGTAGTTATGCAAATTATTGCAACAATTCTTTTGTTTATATTCGTTCGTATTTTCATTTGGAAAAGAATTATGAATATTCTTAACGCAAGACAAGAAAACATCGAAAAGAATATTAAGGATGCCGAAACATTAAAGGCTTTAGCCGAAGAAAAAGAATCTTTAGTAGCTGCTGAATATGCAAAAGCTAAAGAAATGGCTAGAGAAATTATTGATAAGGCAGAATTAGAAGGAAAAGAAGAAAAAGATAAAATCATTCTTTCTGCAAAAGAAGAAGCCAAAAGAAGAATGGGCTTATTGGAAGAAGAATTAAAAAGAGAAGAAGAAAAAGAAAAAGAAAATATCAAGAATGCAATTACTGATATCGCCTTTTTAGTTGCTGAAAAAATTGTTAAGCATGAAATAGATAAAAAGGAATATCAAACAATTGTTACTGATTTCATTGAGGAAGTTGGCAAATGATAGGAAAAGAATATGCAAAATCTTTAATAGAAACTCATTCTAATTTAGATACTTGCAGTGAAGAATTCAAAGTATTTATTTCTTTTTATGATACTCTTAGTCCAATAATGAAAAGTCCTGGAATTAGTTATAAAGAAAAACATGATATTATAGATAAATCATTTAAGAACTTCAGTAAAGATTTTTTATGCTTTATCTATGTAATTATTGATAACGATCGTTTTTCTTATTTAAATGAAATATATTCTGAATTTAAGAAAATGTATGATGAGATAAATAATATTGCTACTTGCGATGTTTATTCAAAAGTTAACTTAAAAGAAAAAGAAAAGAAAGAAATAATATCTTTCTTAGAAAAAACATTTAAAAAGAAAATTATGATTAATGAATTAATAGATGAAAATATTATCGGCATAAAATTAGTTTGCGAAGGAGAAACTATTGATTATTCATTAGAATCTAGAATTAATAATATGCGTGCTAATATTTAAGGAGGTACTATGGCAAAGATTGATGTTAATGAGATATCTTCTTTAATTAAAGAACAAATAAAAGCATATAAAGATAATGTTAAATTTGAAAATACTGGTAAAGTTATTTCTATAGGTGATGGTATTTGTCAAATATATGGTCTAGAAAATGCGTTACAAGGCGAATTATTAGAACTTCCTAATGATGTATATGGTTTAGTATTAAACCTTGAAAAAGACACTGTAGGAGCTATTTTATTTGGAGATTATCTTTCAATTAAAGAAGGAGATATAGTTAAATGTAGTGGTAGAATTCTTGAAATCCCTGTTGGAGAAGAATTCTTAGGAAGAGTTATTGACCCACTAGGACATCCTATTGATGGTAAGGGTGAAATAAAAGCAACAAAGTTTAGACCAATTGAACAAAAAGCTAGTGGAGTTATGGCTAGAAAATCCGTATGTCAACCACTTCAAACAGGTATAAAAGTACTTGATGCTTTAGTTCCAATCGGTAGAGGACAAAGAGAATTAATAATTGGTGATAGACAAACTGGTAAAACTAGTATTGCGATTGATACAATTATTAATCAAAAAGATCAAAATGTTATTTGTATTTATGTAGCTATTGGTCAAAAAGAATCTACTGTTGCTTCAGTTTATGAAGAATTAAATAGAAGAGGAGCTATGGATTATTCTATTATTGTTAGTGCATCAGCATCTAAACCTGGTTCACTTCAATATTTAGCGCCTTATTCAGGTGTATCTATGGCTGAAGAATTTATGTATAATGGAAAGCATGTTTTAATTGTCTATGATGATTTATCTAAACATGCTGTAGCATATAGAGAGTTATCTCTATTATTACATAGACCACCAGGAAGAGAAGCTTATCCAGGTGATGTATTCTACCTACATTCTAGATTACTAGAACGTGCAGCTAAATTAAATGATGATTTAGGTGGAGGTAGTATTACTGCTCTTCCTATCATTGAAACACAAGCAGGAGATATTTCAGCATATATTCCAACAAATGTAATTTCTATTACAGATGGACAAATTTTCTTAGAGTCTGATTTATTCTATTCAGGCGTTAGACCTGCGATAAATGCTGGTCTATCTGTATCAAGAGTTGGTGGTGCTGCGCAAACTAAAGCTATAAAGAAAGTATCAGGAACTTTAAGGCTTGATTTAGCAAGCTATAGAGAACTTGAAGCATTTACTCAATTTGGTTCAGACTTAGATAGCCAAACTAAATCTAAACTAGATAGAGGTAAAAAGACTGTAGAAGTTTTAAAACAAAATTTACATGAAACTTTAACTGTAAGTGAAGAAGTTGTTATCTTATATGCCTTAACAAAGGGATATTTAGATGATATTGAAATTGATAATATAAAAGAGACTGAGAAGCAATTATATAAATATTTAAAAACTAGTCAAACTGGAAAAGCTATTATTAAGCATATTGAAACTGAAGGAACTCTTCCAGAAAATATGGATGAATTCATGAAGGAATTTAAGGCAAATAGATAGTGGAATCTTTAAGAGAAATAAAGACTAGAAAAATTGCGACTCAAAAAACAGCTCAAATAACTAGTGCTATGAACATGGTTTCAACATCTAAACTTAGAAGAGCAGAGAAGCAATATAAAGATTATATTGATTATTTAAATAGAATTATGGATTGCATTAGATCCATTGCCGGGCACCTTGAAGAAAAAGATGATTTGATTCATGGTAGAGAGGTTAATAAAGTAATTTATTTGATAATCACATCTGACAGAGGATTAGCTGGTTCATATAATAGTAATATTTATAAAGCAATTAATGAAGAAGTAAAAAATATAAAAACTGATTATATTATAGCTTCTATCGGAAAAAAAGGTTATGGATATTGCAAAAATAAAGGCTATAACATGATGGAAGATGGTTTAGTTTATGTTAGGGATGAAGTTGAATTCCATGAAATTCAAGGATTAGCACATGAAATTATCCTTAAATATTTAAATAAAGAAGTAGATAAAGTAGTTGTTTGCTACAACAAATACATTAATACTTTAAAACAAGAAGTAAAATTTGAAACATTACTTCCTTTAGGTGAAAAGAACGTTGTTTCACAAGGAAGAATTAATTATGAATTTGAAGGTACACATGTACTTAGAAGATTAATTCCAATGTATATTGAAAATGTAATATATGGAATTATTATTGATGCAAAAGCAAGTGAACATGCATCAAGAATGACTGCAATGAAAACAGCAACTGATAATGCTAATGAACTTATTTATAAACTTCAATTATTATATAACAGAGCACGTCAACAGGCTATAACTAATGATATTATAGATATAGTTTCTGGTGCTAATGCTGTTTAGGAAGGAGTACATCATGAATAAAGGAAAAATCGTCCAAGTAATGGGCGCAATAGTAGATGTAAAATTTGATAAATTACCTAAAATTAATAATGCTTTAGTTATTGAAGCAACTGATCAAGTAAAAAATAGATTAGTATTAGAAGTAGCTATCCATGTAGGTGATAATATCGTTAGATGTATTTCTATGGATTCAACTGACGGACTTAAGCGTGGTATGGAAGTAATAGATACAGAAAGTCCTATTACAGTACCTGTTGGAAAAGTTACTTTAGGAAGAGTATTCAATGTTTTAGGTGAACCAGTAGATGGACTTCCTATTGAAGATTCAAAGAGAATGCCTATTCATAGAAAGGCTCCTACACTTGATGAATTAAGTGGAAATGTTGAAATACTTGAAACAGGTATTAAAGTAGTAGACCTACTTGCACCATACATCAAGGGTGGTAAGATTGGTCTATTTGGTGGTGCCGGTGTAGGTAAAACAGTATTAATTCAAGAATTAATTCATAACGTAGCACAAGAACATGGCGGTATCTCTGTTTTTGCCGGTGTTGGTGAAAGAACAAGAGAAGGTAATGATTTATATTATGAAATGAAAGAAAGTGGCGTTATTAGTAAAACTGCCATGGTATTTGGTCAAATGAACGAAGCACCAGGTGCTAGAATGCGTGTAGCCTTATCAGGCTTAACAATGGCTGAACATTTTAGAGATGAAGAACATCAAGATGTATTATTCTTTATTGATAATATATTCCGTTTCACTCAAGCAGGTAGCGAGGTATCTACATTACTTGGTAGAATGCCATCAGCTGTAGGTTACCAACCTACACTTGCTACAGAAATGGGTCAATTACAAGAAAGAATTACATCAACAAAAGATGGTTCTATCACATCTATTCAAGCAGTATATGTACCAGCAGATGACTATACTGACCCAGCTCCAGCTACAACATTTGCTCACCTTGATGCAACAACTAACCTTTCAAGAAAAATCGCAGAAGAAGGTATTTATCCAGCTGTAGATCCACTAGCATCTACATCTAGAGCACTTACTCCTGAGATTGTAGGATTAGAGCATTATCAAGTAGCTACACAAGTTCAAAGAACTATTCAAAGATATAATGAATTGCTTGATATAATTGCTATTTTAGGTATGGATGAACTTTCAGAAGAAGATAAATTATTAGTAGCACGTGCTAGACGTATTAGATTATTCTTATCACAAAGCTTTAGTGTTGCTGAACAATTTACAGGTATTAAAGGAAGCTACGTACCAGTAAAAGAAACAATTAGAGGATTTAAAGAAATACTTGAAGGAAAATATGACAAATTACCAGAAGATGCATTTAGACTTGTAGGAACAATTGATGATGTTATAGCTAAAGCAAAAGAAATGGGTGTTGAGTTATAATGAAGATTGTCATTTCTACACATAAAGGAGTACTTTACGATGATGAAATAGAATATTTCGTTATTAAAAATGAAGAAGGCGAATTTGCTATTTTAAAAGATCATACTCCAGTAATAAGCGTAATTTCTAGCGGATATGTTAAGATTAATAGAGATAAAGATACAGATTACTATTATGTATTAATCAATGCTCTATTAGAGTTTAGCAATAATAATGCAACTATTCTTGCTCAAGAAGCTATAAATGGTGAAACATTAGAAAAAGCAAGAGCAAGCTTAGAGCGTGTTAGAACAGAACGTATTGAACAAATCAAACAATCAAGTGTTGATTATACAAAATTAGAACAGGATTTAAGAAAGAATATTAGAGCATCAAAGGCTGGTAGAATATAGTGGAAAAATACATATTTCTTATTGTTTTCTTACTTTTTATACCAATTTTCTTCTTTATCCTAAGAGCAATGGAATTAGAAAAGAAATTTAAACAAGGTCATATTGCAGAAATATATTTAGCATATATTTTATTTTCTATAATACTTGCCTATCTTTCTACAAGAGCATTTGAATTTATATTTTCTACTTTCCAATAAAAAAAGGCTTAAATAAGCCTTAAATTGAAACAAATTTAGAAACATTATCAATAAAAGTAATTAAGGCATTTCCTAGAGAAATGTCTTTTATTTTTTCTAATATTTCTTCATTATCTATATCTATAATTAATTCTATATTATGTGTAAAATCACTTTCAAATATATAATCTTTTATTAAATTTAATAGTGAATTATATGTTTTATAATCAATAATAACTTTATATCTTTTAAAAGTTTTCTTAGTTATAAATGAAGCTTTTTTTAAGGCCTCAGATGCACTAGAAGAATATGCTCTAACCAATCCTCCAGCGCCAAGCTTAATACCACCAAAATATCTAACAACTATGCATATAGTATTTGTGATATCATTCTTTTTTAAAACATCTAGAATAGGAACTCCAGCTGTTCCACTAGGCTCACCATTATCATTTGATCTAACTATATCATCTATGATTAAGGCAAAACAATGATGTGTTGCGTCATAATGTTTTTTCTTAATCATTTGCATATAATCATTTGCTTCATCTATAGAATCAACTCTTTTTAGATAGGTGATAAAACGTGATTTTTCTATTATAATTTCATTTATAATTTCTTTCTCTATTATTTTCATATAACCACCATAAACATTATAACATAATTGCAAAAAAACTAATAGTTTGTTATAATTTATAACGGGGTGTTAGAATGGATTATTTAAACATAGCTTTAGAGATTTTAGGCATTTTAAATAATAACAATTTTGATGCCTACATAGTTGGTGGATTTGTTAGAGATTATCTTTTAGATATAAAATCTAATGATATAGATTTAACAAGCAGCGCGACACCAGAAGAAGTATCTAAAATCTTTAAAACTATCCCTTCAGGAATAAAATACGGGACAGTTTTAATTGATTATAAAGGTCATATTTTTGAACACACAACATTTAGATTTGATGGAAAATATAGCGATAATAGACATCCTATGGGAGTTAATTATTCTAAGAATGTGCTTGACGACTTAAAGAGAAGAGACTTCACTATTAATTCCTTTTTAATGGATAAAGATAAAAATATAATTGATTATTTAGATGCTAAAAAGGATTTAGATAATAAAATTATTAAAACAATAGGGAATCCTACAGATAGATTTAAGGAAGATGCTTTAAGAATTTTAAGATCATTTTCATTCATATCTAAGTTAGGATTTGATTTAGATATTGATACATATTTATCTATTAAAAATAATAAAGAATTATTAAAGAATGTATCTATTGAAAGAATAAGAATAGAGTTCGATAAAATATCCAAAGGAAGTTACAGATTAAAGGCTTGGAAATTATTCTTTGAACTTAAAATTAATGAAGTATTTCCAAATATGGTAATTTTCGAAGATTATGATATATCATTTAGAGATATATTGATTAATAGTTTGCTTAAAAACGGCCAAATAAGCGATTTTTGGCAAATATCTAAGCAAGAATTGAGATACTTAGACAAATGCGTAAATTTGCTTAAAAAAGGCATAACAGATTATAATTTATTTGAAGTTGGATATATACCTAGTATATATGCATTAGATTATCTTAAAAAGGATAATTCTATATATGAAAATCTAGAAATTAAATCTTTAAAGGATTTAAATATAAATGGTAATGATTTAATAAATATTGTTAGTAAAGAAAAAAGAGGAGAATGTCTAAATTATCTTGCTAAAATGGTTTTAGAAAAGAAAATCAAAAATGATAATATTCTTCTTTTAGAGGAGGCAAAGAAATGGAATACATTGGCGTAGTTGAAAGTTTCAATCAAGGCGATGGCTTTAATAACGTTACAATAAAATTAGAGAGTAAAGATAGTATAAATCTAAAAGCAACACCAGAACAAATAGAAGAATTAACTGTTGGAAGCTTATATATATTTGATGTAACACAAAGAGTTTATCATGAAAAAGAACAATTAGTATTAGAAAGTGCAAAAGATGTTTTTGAAGTATATGATTCTAATAGATTATTATCTATTCTACCTAAATATTATCAAGCAGCACCTTTTGATGCGCTTGAAGCAATTGGATTCATAGAAGATACTTTAAATAAAATCAAAAATGATAAAATAAGAACAATTGCTCAATATCTATATTATAATAATAAAGATAATTTTATTATTTATCCAGCTGCAACTAAATTTCATCATGCATATGTAAGTGGCTTATTATATCATACATATAGAATGCTTAAAAATGCTTTCGGCATTTGTAAAATATATGATTATCTAGATACTGATTTAGTATATGCAGGTATTATTCTACATGATATAGCAAAAGTATATGAATTCAGTGGTGCTATTAAAGCACAATATACTACAGAAGGACTATTACTTGGTCATATTGTTTTAGGTGTTTTAGCAATTGAAAGAGCAGCCTTTGTAAACTGCATTCAAGGGGAAGAAATAATGATTCTAGAACATATTGTTTTATCACATCATGGTATTCCTGAATTTGGCTCACCTAAGCGTCCTATGCTTCCTGAAGCAGTAGTAGTTAATATGATTGATGATATGGATTCTAAATTGACAGTTGTTGGAGAAAGTTTAGATACTTATAATGAAGGAGAATTCTCTCAAGGTATATCAGTATTAAACAAAACAAGATTATATAAACCTATAAAATAACATTAGATCTTCTAATGTTTTTTTATTGATAAAAAAAGAGTTAGGGATTAACCTAACTCTTTATATTTTAATAGGATTGACTTAGTTAAATAATTCGAACCATTTTTGTGAAGTTAATGTATCTTTAAATTCAAATAATGATTCATTCTTGCTTTCAGCAAGAGTATCGATGCTTGCTTTTAAATCATCATCTTTAATAGTAAGTTTTCCTTCTGAGATATAATTATTAATTAAACAGTTGAAGATATAGAATCTAAATGTTTCAGAAGTATATTTGCTCATGATTTGATCATCAAAGTAAACTTTGAATGCATCAACTACGCTAATTGCTAGTGATTCAACACCATCATTATATTCTCTTACATATAATGTCATTTGATTTAAAGTAACATCTTTATTTGTGTTGTATAATGTATGTTCAGGATCAGTAGTTGTATTATCGATTGGCTTACCATCTTCATCTACTGGGAACATATCATTTTCATCGATTGAATATGGATATACTTTACCTCCAGTAGAAGTATCAGCGTTATCCTTAAATTCAAACTTAAATGATTCAGCTTCCTTAGTATCTACGATGTAGAATGTTGTAAATCCTTCTTCAGATAAGAAGATGTTTTCAGTAGTAGCTTTATCAATATTTGCACCTTCATCATCAGCATTTACAATTCTTGCAACGATTTGGTCAACTTTTAAATCTTCACTATGATTTTTAATCATAAAATCATAAATATTCTTTAATTGAACTTTGTTTTCATCAAAATCTTGTTTAGCTAATTCTTTACCATTTTCTACAATAATACTAATATGCTCACCTAAGAATAATCCTTTTGCTTTGAATTTAGAGAAGTAGTATGCTTCTTTTTCAGCTGAAGTAGTAAATGTTGGAAGTGGTTGTCCATCTCCATAATTTCCTAGATGAGAAATTCTAGAAGCTGATTCGTAATTACTGTATAATCCGTTATATGCGCCTTCGCGGTTAGAATTAGAATATTCAGTCATAGCACGTTCATTAATAATATTTATTAATTCAGTTGCTAATTTTTTAACTTCAATCTTTCTTGGATCAGCATCATCTACGATAGTCCAATCATCAGCTTTACCATCTTCATTATCATCTGTATAAACATATAATGAGTTGAATTCTATATGAGCGAAATTATTGAATTCAACATTAGTTAAAGTAACTAAGTTAGTTAACATATCATTATTAATATCATTTGGATTAGAATATAGTAAAATGTTTTGTAATTCGCTTGCAGCCCACATATTAAAAATTGCATCATCTTTATTATCAGCTCTAAAATATAGATTTACGAATGCTTTTTGTCCAATAGAAGGACTATAGCCATATTGTGATGTATTACCTTGAGCAAAGTAAGAAATTATTCTATCATATTCTTCAGTAAATTCTTTTTTCTTTTCTTCAGTAATTTTATCATAGAACTTATCTTTTAATATTTGAGTTCCTAAAGTATATGATGCTTCTGAAGCTCCATGTCTCTTGTATAATCTATCAAACATTTCAGCAGCAGTAATTTTTGTTTCCTTTGTTTCTTTAGTTTCTTTATCTTTAACAACAACCTTTAAAATATCAGTTTTTGATTGTTTGTTTCCTGATTTATAGAAATCATTTTTAGAAGCAAATTGAACTTCAAATAATTGATCATAGATTGTGATCTTGCATTGATCTTCAAGGAATTCATTTAATTTTTCATTGATATATGAATCAGTAAGTAATGTTTCAAAAATCTTTGAGAAAATAGAATCTTCATTTTCTTTATCACTAATACTTGCCATAATTTCTTTGGCACCAGTGATACCTAAAACTGTAATCTTGTTTGCATATTCATTAGCCCATGCTTTAATCTTTGTATCATCAGAATAAATTCCTAAACCTAATAATAAATCAGTGAATTCTTCTTTGATTGATTCAATATGAGCTTTTATTACTGCTTCAGATTCACCTTTTTCAATAGCGTCAAGTAATTTAGCTAAAGCCTCAATACCATTATATTCTAAGACATCAGCATCTTTTAATTTGAATGCTAAATAATTACCTCTAATGTAAGTAGAAGAAGGTGTGTTATATCTTGGATATTCATCACTATCATATAAGTATTTTTTAGCTAGTGCTTCTTGAAGTGTTGAATCGATTTCATATAATACTTTGTATGTATAGTTTAATCTTGGTGTTTCTTCAAAAATACCATTATCTTGCGCAAGAAGCATTTCTACCATATCTTCTAATGCACAATTCTTAATTGCCATATATTCAGAATCTGTATAATTATCTTCAAGTGGATTAACTTCTTTATCTAGATAATCAGTAGTATCTGTTCCAATTGTGAATTTTAATTTGTTTCTATAAGAGTAGATGTAATTATAAACTCTACAGAACTCAAATAATACTTCGTTATCATCTAGTGCAGCTACACCTTCAACACTGTTATCAAAATCATCATAATATTCTTCATATTCAGAGAATTTTGGATTTGAAGGGTCTTCATAAGTTGCTTTTGATGGTGAAACTCTGTATAATTTGTTTCCAATGAATTTTAAATTTAATTGTTTTAAAGTGTCAGTAATTTCTGTTTGAGATGAGAATAATACAACTAATGCACTTAAATCACCCTTGTTAGTTACTTTCTTATCAAAATAATCTTTGATTTTCTTGCTTGTAATTTGGTTATCGCTATCGATTTCATCAACTTCTTCAAGAAGAAGCTTTCTAGCGTATTCTCTTTTAGCAAGTTTGATTGTTGAATATTCGAAAGATGCTAGTTGATATAAACCATCTGCATAATTGATTGTGTAACCGACTTGTTTCAATTTGTTAAGGTAAGTTTTAACCTTTTGTTCCTTTTCGTCATCTTCGATTTTTTCAATCTCGTCCTCATCAGCTGTTCCATATACTTCGCTATCAATAATGTATTTAAACTTCTTGAAATACTTAGCATTTGTCAAATTAGATTCGTTACTACTAATGTCTTGCTTGATATCAGTTACAATATCGCTTAAAGCTGCTTCATACAAAGCATCTTCAAATACATCATAACCAACGTATCTTAGCTTGTTGTAGAACTCTAATTTGGAAACAGTGTAAGTTTTGTCATCGGCAATATTAATCTTTAAATAATCTTTCTCATCGATTATTTCTCCTGTTGGTGTCTTCTTTCCTTTTGAACAAGAAGAAATTGCAATTACCAATAGAAGAGCTAAGACAAGAACTAATACTGCAGGAATAATTTTGCCTAATACCTTTTTGTTTTCCATTCTTTAAGTCACTCCTCATTTTGTCTTTTTTTATGTCCCTATGGTAAAACCATAGCACAATTAATTATACCATTTTTTACATAATATGCAATATATAAATTAATTTATTAAATTAAAATGCTTTATATAGAGTTCTTATTATGGTAAAATAAAAGAGGTGATTTTATGGAAATTGTTGTTATAGGAAGCGGGTCAAGTGGGAATACTACTTATATAAAAGGAAGTAGCGCAACCATATTGATTGATGCGGGTATATCCCTTAGACAAATTAAATCAAGATTAAAAGAAAATGGTATTGAAGATGTTAAATATGATGGACTAATCATCACTCATGAGCATATTGATCATACAAAATATATTACTAGTATTTTAAAGAATAATGATATGCCTTTATACATTAATGAAAAGTCCTATTTATCGCTTAATCCAGATATTTTCAACAATATTAAGAATTTAAATCACGTGTTTGTAAATCCGTTTGAAAAGATTAAAATAAATGATATGGAAATAGAATTTTTCCCTCTATCACATGATACAAGGGAATGTCTTGGAATAATTGTTAGGGAAAACGGGAAAAAGGTAGTTTATGTTGCTGATACAGGTTATTTAGATACAGATTATAGAACTATATTAAAAGATGCCGACTGTTATTTATTTGAAGCTAATTATGATCCGGGAATGGAAATGAATTCTAATAGAACACAAATGTTAAAAAATAGAGTACTTGGAGATTTAGGACATTTATCAAATGAAGATTCGGCTGTTAACTTATCTTACCTAATTACTGAAAGGACTAAAAACATTTGTTTTATCCATAGGTCTAGAGAATGTAATAGTTTAGATATATTAAAAGAAACTGTGTTTAGAGTATTCAATGATTTTTCTATTGATGTAGATAAAATTACTTTTGATTATGCTGAACAATTTAGTCAAACAAGAATAATAGAGGTATAGATATGAAGATAAACATAATATCAGTTGGGAAAATTAAAGAACAGTATTTTATTGATGGAATAGAAGAATATAGAAAAAGATTGACTAAGTATACAAATATAGAACTAATTACGGTAATGGATGAACCAAATGAATTAGATAGTAAAGTTGTAAAGAAAAAAGAAGCTGAAAGAATTCTTTCTAAAATACCTTCTAATTCATATACAATTGTTTTAGATTTAGGTGGTAAGGAATTAGATTCCATAGAGTTTGCAAAAAAAATAGATGAAATTAAAAATGTTGCTTCAACAATTAATTTCATAATTGGTGGATCTTTAGGATTAGATGAAGAAGTAATAAAAAAAGCAGATTATAGATTATGCTTTTCTAAATTTACTTTTCCCCATAAACTAATGAAGCTAATTTTAATGGAACAAATATACCGTGCATTTAAGATTAATAATAACGAATCTTATCATAAATAAATGGCTTAATTAAGCCTTATATAAAGGATGTGTTAAATATGAAAGTAGGATTAATTTCACTAGGATGTGCTAAAAATCAAGTCGATTCAGAAATGATTTTAGGTGTATTTAAAAGAAGTGAAATAACAAATAATATAGATGAAGCTGATGTTATTATTGTTAATACATGTGGCTTTATTGAAAGTGCAAAAAAAGAATCTATTGATACTATTTTAGAGATGGCTGATTATAATAAAAAATTAATAGTTACTGGCTGCTTAGTAGAACGCTATTATGAAGATCTAAAAAAATCATTACCTGAGGTAGATTTATTTATTAGAATAAAAGATTATCCTCATATTAAAGAAATATTATCTAACTTTTTAAATGAAAATGTTAAAGATTTTAAAGAAAAAAATAGATTATTAATTACACCAAAGCATTTAGCATATTTAAGAATAAGTGATGGTTGTAATAATAGATGTAGTTATTGTGCTATACCTTTAATTAGAGGTAATTATAGATCAAGATTAGAAGATGATATTTATGAAGAAGCTGTATCATTAGTAAATAAAGGTGTAAAAGAAATAGTATTAATAAGTCAAGATACTACTAGATATGGTAGTGATCTAGGCAATACAAATATAGTCAAATTACTTAAGAGATTAGAAACTATTCCTAATATTGAATTTATTAGATTTTTGTATCTATATCCATCTGATGTCACTGATGAATTGATTGAATGTGTAAGAGATAGTAAAGTAATAACTCCATATTTTGATATACCTATTCAACATGCATCAGATAAAATGCTTAAATTAATGAACAGAAGAGATACAAATGAGATATTATATTCGTTAGTAAATAGAATAAGAAAAGCTATTCCTAACGCCGTTTTACGTACTACAGTAATGTTAGGTTTTCCTTATGAAGAGGAAGAAGATTTTAACATTTTAAAGCAGTTTATTAGTGATGTTAGATTTGATAAATTAGGTGGTTTTACTTATTCTAAAGAAGAAGGCACAAAAGGTTATTTTATGCCTCAAGTTAATAAGAATACTGCAAAACGCAGATTAAATGAAATAATGCATATGCAAGAAAAAATATCACTAGAAAAAGGATTAGAGAGAGTTGGAGAAATCCATAAGGCAATAGTAGAAGAATTTGAAGGATACTATTATATATGTAGAAGCTTTGCGTTTGCACCTGATGATGTAGATGGATATCTATTTGTCCTAAGCGATGATAAACTTAAAAAAGGTGATGTCATTCAAGTAGAAATCACAGATGCTGATAGCTATAATCTTTTTGGCAAAAAACTTGATTAAAAAATAAATTATGTTATAATACTTTTATAGCGTTGAAGGAAAGAGAACATAGAAGATTTTTTAGAGAGCTAATGGTTGGTGAAAATTAGTACTGAGGCTATGTTTAGATGGCTCTGGAGCTGTTTAGTCGATATGTAGGCTAAACCGGGTATGCCCGTTATAGCTTAGAGGTCTATATTATTATAGATAAAAAAAGGTGGTACCACGTTTATATAGCGTCCTTTAATTAGGATGCTTTTTTTATTATAAAAAGAAAGGGGCGGTTAATATGCCAATTGTAATTCCAAAAGATATTCCTGCATTTGATATTTTAGAGAGTGAGAATATTTTTGTCATGTCTAACAAAAGAGCACAAGCACAAGATATTAGACCAATTGAAATATTAATACTAAATCTAATGCCTACTAAGATTGAAACAGAAACACAATTACTAAGGTTATTAGCAAACTCACCACTTCAAATAAATCCAACTTTTATGAATACTGAATCATATAAAAGTAAGCATATTTCGCAAGAACATTTAGAACGTTTCTATAAAACTTTTAGTGAAATAAAAAATAATTATTATGATGGTATGATTATTACAGGAGCACCTGTAGAAAAGATGGAATATGATGATGTATTATATTGGAAAGAATTAGAAGAAATATTTGATTTCTCTAAGAGCCACGTAACTTCTACATTATTCATTTGTTGGGGTGCTCAAGCAGGTTTAAAATATTTCTATGGATTAGATAAAAAACCGCTTGATAAAAAGCTTTTCGGTGTATTTAAACATAGAAAATGTGTTAAGTTTGAACAGCTATTAAATGGTATTGATGATGTATTCTATATACCTCATTCAAGACATACAAAAATAGATGATGAAGATATATTAAAATGTAAGGATTTAATTCCATTAGCTAAATCAGATGAAGCAGGAATAACAATTATTAAATCAGCTGATAATAGTCAAATATTTGTGACTGGACATATGGAATATGATAAGTTTACTTTAAAGAATGAATATGAGCGTGATTTAGCAAAGAACTTACCAATTAATAGACCAGACAATTATTTTACTGATGAAACTAACACAGATGTTGATGTATTATGGAGATCAACAGCTAATATCTTCTTCACTAACTGGTTGAATTACTATGTTTACCAAGTAACTCCATATGATTTTAAAAATAAATAGTTAATGATTAATAAATATGCTATAATGGAAATATCAAAAGCACTAATAAAAGTGATATGAGGGTAATTTTTGTTATAGCATTTTTATTTTGTTTATTGTAAATTAGAATTAAATTATTTTTTCGAAGGAGGGGTAATATGAAAAAATTATTTATTTTCTTCCTAACTCTAGCAACTATTTTTACAATTGCTGGTTGCGGTAAAAAAGGTGGGAAATACATCACACCAGATGTAGAAGGAAATCTACTAGATAATGGTAATTTCAATTATGGTGAAGTTGAATTAGCATCATCTGGTGACCAATTAATTAAAACTGAAAGCGGTGGCGAATGGTGGTGCTATGCCCTAAACGGAGGCTTTGGACAAATCGCTATCAACAAGAAAAGACAACTTGAAGTAGGAATCGTTATGACTTCGAATGACATGCACTGCGTTCAATTTGCTTATGATGGATTCTCTATTACTAAGGGAAGCAAATATTGTTTTGAATTTGATGCAATGTGTGATATTGAAAGAAGTTTTGAAATAAGAATCCAACAAAATGGTGGTATCTATGAAAATTACATTCTTGAAGGTAAAGGCGGACATCTAATCGACAAATTAGGAACAAGCATGAAGCACTATAAATATGAATTTACAAGTGCTGTTACAGACGCTGCTCCTAGAATGGCAATTAACTTAGGCTGGTTTGAAGGAGATCCAAAATATATGGAAATGGAAACAAAGATGAATCCTAAAACTGGTTTGGTTGATTACATTAGTAAAGAACTTATTACTCTTGATAATTTTGTATTAACATGTACATATGATTCAGGTATCGTAATTGATCCTCTTGATTTAGCTTCAAGACCTAACATTAGATTAAACCAAGTAGGATTTAAACCTAACCAAACAAAACAAGCTGTACTTAGAGGCGATATTGCAACAATGCCTGCTAGAGTAAATATTGTTGATGCAGAAACAGATGAAATTGTTTTAAGTGGTGTAAGTGTTAGTACAGGTCGTACTTATAAGAGTTCTCTAGAATACCTAGGAATAGTTGATTTCTCTAGTCTTACAACTCCAGGAAAATATAAGATTGTTGCTGGAGAATTAGGCGAATCACAAGCATTCACTATTTCAGATAACGTTTATGATAATATTACTGAAGATGCTATTATGATGCTTTATAGACAAAGATGTGGTGCAGTTTTAGGAGAATCTGGAGATAAATTTGCTCATGCAGCTTGTCACCAAGAATTAGCTACAGTTTATGGAAAAGGCGACAAGATTGATGTAAGCGGTGGATGGCATGATGCAGGTGACTATGGTAAATATGTTGTACCAGGTGCTCAAACAGTAGCTGACTTATTATCAGCATACTCTTTTGGTGATGGTGAGTCATTCATATATCCTTCTTATGTAACAGGAACTGATAGTTCTATTCCTGATATTTTAGAAGAAGCTATGTGGGAATTAGACTGGATGCTTAAGATGCAAAGAGAAGATGGTCAAGTTTACCATAAAGTATCAACAAAAGAATTCCCTAAAAATAATGTTAAGCCTCAAGATGATCACAGCACCGATACTTATAATGGTGAATTATTCGTTTCACCTGTATCTTATGCAGCTACAGCTGATTTTGCAGCTGTAATGGCAATGGCAGCTAACACTTTACGTAGTGATAGTATTGCACTTGAAAAGGCAGATGATTATGAAGCAGCAGCTAAGAAAGCTTATGCAGCTTTAGCTACTATGAAAAAAGAATCATTTAAGAATCCATCTGATATTAAGACTGGTGAATATCCAGATTCAGAATTAAATGATGAGTTAGCATGGGCTTCAATCGAATTATATGGTTTAACTGGTGAAGTTGATTATTTCAATGCATTCAAAGTTAACTTTGATAAAACTTATGATTTAGGTTTAGGCTGGGCAAACGTTAATGGATTTGCTGCTATTGAATCAATTGGTTACTTAATGGGTAGTTCATCTCCTATTACTGAAGCTGAATTTAAAGAAATATTAGGTTCTATTACAGATTATGCTGATGAATTAGTTGCAAATGCAAAAGCAGATGCTTATAATGTAACAGTTGGAACTAAAGAAGATGCAGATGGTAATGAAGTATATGCATTTGAATGGGGTTCAAACTTAACTGTAGCAAGTAATGGTAGAATACTACAAACTGCAGCTATGATTATTGACTCATTTGGTGATAGTCTAGGATTAACTAGTGAACAATGTAAAGAAAAATATGATGAATATGTTAAATACACAGAAACTCAATTAAATTACTTATTAGGTCAAAATGCTTGTGCATATTGTTTCGTAACTGGATATGGTGAATTAAAACCAGAAAATCCACATCATAGACCATCAGTTGCTGCTGGTGAAGCAATGAAAGGTATGTTAGTTGGTGGACCAGATTCTAACTTTGCTGAAAATGGTGCTGACTCAGTTGCTACACGTAGTTGTGCAAATGCAGCTCCTGCTCATTGTTATATTGATAATGACAATAGCTGGTCAACAAACGAAATTACAATTTATTGGAACTCTCCACTAATTTACTTATTATGCACAATTTAAAATAAGTAACAAAACATAATAAAACGCTTCTTCAAAGGAGCGTTTTATCTTGTTAAAGAAATAGGAAAAAATAAAATGTAATGCGTTTTCTTATAATTGAAATTGTTATATATATTATGTTATAATATTTATATCTCAAATGAGAAACTATGGAAAAGGAGTTAAAAAAAATGGCTAAAAACAAGTATGTTTATTTATTTAGCGAAGGTAACGCAAAGATGCGTGAACTTCTAGGTGGTAAGGGTGCTAACTTAGCTGAAATGACTAACATTGGCCTTCCAGTACCACAAGGATTTACAATTTCTACTGAAGCATGTACAAAGTACTATGAAGATGGTAGACAAATCAATTCAGATATCCAAGCTGAAATTATGCAAAACATTTCAAAATTAGAGGAAATCACAGGTAAGAAATTTGGTGACCACGAAAATCCACTACTAGTTTCTGTAAGAAGTGGAGCTAGAGCTTCAATGCCAGGTATGATGGATACTATCCTTAACTTAGGTTTAAACGAAGAAGTTGTTGAAGTATTAGCAAACAAGAGTGGTAACGCTAGATGGGCTTATGACTGCTATAGAAGATTTATTCAAATGTTCTCAGATGTAGTTATGGAAGTTTCTAAGAAGGACTTTGAAGTTCTAATTGATGAAATGAAAGAAAAGAAAGGTGTAACTTACGACGTTGAATTAACAGCTGATGACTTAAAAGAATTAGCTAATGAGTTCAAAGCTAAATATAAAGCTGCACTTGGAAAAGACTTCCCATCTGATCCAAAAGAACAATTATTCGAAGCTATTAAAGCTGTATTTAAATCATGGGATAACCCAAGAGCTAACGTATATAGAATGGATCATGACATTCCATATAGCTGGGGTACAGCTGTTAACGTACAAATGATGGCATTTGGTAACATGGGTGATGACTGTGGTACAGGTGTTGCCTTCACAAGAAACCCTGCTACTGGTGAAAAAGGTTTAATGGGTGAATTCTTAATGAATGCACAAGGTGAAGACGTTGTTGCCGGTGTTAGAACACCAATGCCTATTAGTAAGATGGCAGAAGTATTACCTGATGTTTATAAACAATTCCAAGATGTATGTAAAACTCTAGAAAATCATTATAGAGATATGCAAGATATGGAATTTACTATTGAAAAAGGTAAATTATATATGTTACAAACAAGAAACGGTAAACGTACTGCAGCTGCAGCTATCCGTATTGCTTGTGATTTAATTGATGAAAATATGATTACTGAAGAAGAAGCATTACTACAAATTGATGCTAAGACTTTAGATATGTTACTACACCCTACATTTGATACAGCTGACTTAAAGGCTGCTGATAAAAATAATGTAGTAGGTAAGGCAATTGCTGCATCTCCAGGTGCTGCTGCTGGTACTGTAGTATTTACTCCAGAAGATGCTGTAGAAGCAGGTAAAGCTGGAAAGAAAGTAGTATTAGTTAGACTTGAAACATCACCAGAAGATATCGAAGGTATGAAGTTCGCTCAAGGTATCTTAACTGTTCGTGGTGGACAAACTTCACATGCTGCCGTAGTTGCTCGTGGTATGGGTACTTGCTGCGTTTCAGGATGTGGTGAAATTGAAATGCATGAAGAAGAAAAATACTTCATTTTAGCTGGTAAGAAATTTGTTGAAGGTTCAGAAATTTCTCTAGATGGTACAACTGGTAAGATTTATGATAGAATCATTAAGACAGTTCCAGCTGATCCAAACTCAGGATATTTCGGAAGAATCATGAAACTTTCTGATAAATATAAGAGAATGGCTGTTAGAACTAACGCTGATACACCTAAAGATGCTGCTAAAGCTATGGAACTTGGTGCAGAAGGTATTGGCCTATGCCGTACAGAACATATGTTCTTTGATCCTGCAAGAATCGGTGCATTTAGAGAAATGATTTGCTCTGATACTCTAGAAGAAAGAGAAAATGCTCTTGCTAAGATTCTACCAATGCAACAAAAAGACTTTGAAGAATTATATAAGGCTTGTAAAGGCTATGCCGTTACAATCCGTTATCTAGATCCACCTCTACATGAATTCGTTCCAACAGAAGAAGCTGACATTGCTGCTTTAGCAAAGACTCAAGGTAAGACTGTTGAACAAATTAAGGCTATCATCGATTCATTACATGAATTCAACCCAATGATGGGTCATAGAGGTTTAAGACTTGCTGTAACTTATCCAGAAATTGCTAAGATGCAAACTAGAGCAGTTATTAGAGCAGCTATCAATGTAAATAAGGAATGTGGATATAAGATCGTTCCTGAAATCATGATTCCACTATCATGTGATGCTAAGGAATTAAAGTTCGTTAAGGATATCGTTGTTAAAGTTGCTGATGAAGAAATTAAGAATGCTAATGCTAAATTAGAATACAAAGTCGGTACTATGATTGAAATTCCTCGTGCTGCATTAACAGCTGATGAAATCGCTAAACAAGCAGATTTCTTCTGCTTCGGTACTAACGACTTAACACAAATGACATTTGGTTTCTCTAGAGATGACTCTGGTAAGTTCTTAAGTGCTTACTATAAAGAAAAAATCTTTGAACAAGATCCATTCGCTAGACTTGACCAAAATGGTGTTGGTTCATTAATGAAGACAGCTATCAAGCTTGGAAAACCAGAAAACAAGAACTTACATTTTGGTATTTGTGGTGAACATGGTGGAGATCCATCTTCAATTGAATTCTGTAATGCTATTGGCTTAGATTACGTTTCATGTTCTCCATTTAGAGTACCAATTGCTAGACTTGCTGCTGCACAAGCTGCTATTAAAGAAAAGCAAAATAGTACACTTGGAAAAATTAAATCAATTTTCAAGAAATAATTAAACATACTTTTATACATAAAAGGCTAGAGAAATCTAGTCTTTTTTTGCTATAATGATAAATAGGAAGAACTATATAAATAATGTGAAAGAAGGGAAAAATATGAACGCTATCGACTATATTGATTCGCTTGAAGGGAAAGATATTTATTTTGAAATAGATAAGCTTATTGAAGAAAAAGAAAAAGGAAATAAAGAAGTAGACCTTAAATTAGGATTAATATATAGAGACATTAAAAGCAATTATGATAAAGCTTTTGATTTTTTATTAGAAGCTGCAAATAATGGTGATGAAGATGCAATGTTTGAATTGTCAGAAATGCATTCGAATAGTTCATATGGAAGAAAAGATCCTTTTGCCTTTATAGATTGGAGAATTAAGTCGAAAAGAATAGATGAATATGATATTGGCCTTATTGTCAATAAACTTGATTATATAAAAAAGCAAATTAATAAAAGGGATGTTAATGCTTTTAAGTCTTTTTTTGAAAAAATACATACATGGCGAGATGAAGCCAAAGATTTTTCAGATAGACTTTATGCAAGATTAATTGGATGGGAAGAAGACTATTTACGTGAAGAAGTTGAGTTTTTATTATATCAGGCAGACAGTGTAAAAAAATTTAGTGAAGTAGGTATGATAATAAATAATTATTCTAATAAAGAAACATGCTTATTATTTGTAGATGATTTCTACGAGAGATACGGGAAATACGAAATAGATAATTGTAAAAATATAAGTGATAACCAGACAATTGCTAATATTATGAACTGTTTCAACAAAATATCAAATGATTATAAAAGAAATAATGTTTTAGACTATTTGTATTTTGTATTAGCAGAGTCATATTTTTTCGAAATAAATGGAGCAAAAAAATCGGAATATAACGGGAAAACAATCATAACAAAAATTAAAAAACAAGGTATAATTGGCTCATTTTTAATTAGAAATAAAGTGAATATCGACACAATTGAAAGATGGTCTTCTGAGGATTTCTGCAACTTATTTAATGCTATAGCTAAAGCACATAAAGATGGAGTTGAACCTTATATTGTAATTGATAAAAATCTTAGTAGTCAGATAACATCATATGTTGAATCTATCAAGAGAAAAGAAAGTAATAGATATGATTCAAGATCAAACGATTGTTTCTTTAATAATATTTATCAAACACAAAGATATGAAAGCTACGAGACTGATAATTATACATTTATGTGTGGTGATGGGTACGTTTCTATAAATCCTAATGAGAATAACATATATTATTTTAAATTATATTATCCTACTAAGTCTGATGATTATCATACTGACAAGAGAAAAAGGTTAAGAACCAATACAATTTTAGATATAAAAAATGGTGTATATCTTATAAATAGCTACAAGAAACAATATGTTATTAATTATCCTTTCAGAATATCAAATTTCTTAAGGCAATTAAATGGGGATTGGATTATTTGCTTTGCCCCAAGACATAGTTCAATTGATTATATTAATAATGTTTCGCTTTTGATGGATGAATGTAATATACCACGTGAAAAAATAGTGGCTAAAGATTTGATTGTAAGAACAGTGACTGTTCCAGAAAAGCATTCTTCATCACATAACACTAGCTATAAATCAGATTTGGAAACAATTGTTATAAACAAGAAATACGATGTTAAAGGGAAGAGAATATTAGTTATAGACGATATTACAACTTCTGGAGCAACTATGATTGCATGTAGATGTTTGTTGCTAAATCGCGATGCTAAAGAAGTGGTTTGTCTATCCCTTTCTAAAACATGTAAATACGGAGAGGTAGATTTTGATAATGACTAGAAACGAATTGATTATAGCCTTATTAAGTCATAAAGGTTGGGGACCAAAAAAAGTATATTCATATTTAGAGAAACATTGTTTTGACTTTGAAGAATGCATTAATGGTCTTGATTTGGAATTTGATGAGGTAGAATTAGAAGAATTAAAAAAAGAAGCAATTTTAGCAAATAAAACAATAGCCAATAATAATGCTAAAGGTATAAAAGTTATATCATTATTTGATGATTTGTTTCCTAAAAAGTTATATGAAGGAAGAGATAAATGCCTATTATTGTATTATATAGGCAATATAACTCTTTTAAACACACCATCCATTGCTATTATTGGCACAAGAAAAATAAGTGATAAATTTTCCCAAAAAGGAGAAATTGCAACTAAATATTTCTCGGAAAAAGGATATACAGTTGTAAGTGGACTAGCAATAGGATCTGATACTATAGCTCATAAAACATGTATAGACAATAATGGATATACTATTGCTGTATTACCTTTTTCATGCGATAATATCCAACCAATATCAAACAAAGGCTTGGCTAGTGCAATAGTAGAAAAAGGTGGACTACTAATTTCTGAATATAGTACAGGAACACAATTCAACAAAAGAAATTATGCTCAAAGAGATATAATTCAAAGTTTGCTATCTAGTGTTGTTTTAGTTATTCAAGCACAAAACGATAGTGGTACAACTATTGCAATGAAAAAATCAAGAGAAGATAAAAAAACTGTCTATGCAATTAAAGGAAATAATCTGCTATTAGCAGATGAATACATAGACGTTGATTGTGAAGCCGACTTAAAAAAAATAGAATCAAAAATAGTTTAAGGGCTGGTTTTTACCAGCCTTTTTAGCAACAGACAGTTGCTTGATTATTGAATATATCCTTTATATAATTAAATTGTAAGGAGTGAATAAAATGGAAACAAAAGAAGTATTATTAAAATTAAGAGAGAATAAAGGTTTATCACAAGATGACCTTGCAAAAGAATTATTTGTCACAAGACAAGCAGTTTCACGCTGGGAAACAGGTGAGACTATTCCAAATACTGAAACATTAAAATTATTATCTAAATACTATAATGTATCGATTAATACATTACTTGGTAGTCCTAGAAAGCTTATTTGTCAATGTTGTGGTATGCCACTAGAAGATTCATTAATAAGCAAGGAAGAAAATGGTGATTTTAATGAAGATTATTGTATGTGGTGTTATGATAAAGGAAAATACACATATCATAATATGGATGATTTAATTAAAGTATGTATTCCTCATATGACAAATGAAAACTTTAGTGCTGAGCAAGCTGAAAAATACATGAGAAACATTTTGCCAAATCTATCATATTGGAAAAATCAAAAAAATAGTTAAAAAAGATATTGACAATAAAATAAAAACGGATGTAAAATAAAAATGTAGTTACAAACCAATGATTAAGAGTAGTAGTTAGAAAACTTTTAATTTTAGAGAGCTGCGATGGTGAAATGCAGTATTAAATCTTCTAACGAATGGACTTATGAGGGCAAACCGAATTTAGTAGGGGCGACGGAGGCTAACCGTTATAATAGCGCATGTATGATGGTACGTGTTTAGGTGGCACAATAGAAATTTATACTTTCTATCCTAACGGGTAGAAAGTTTTTTATTTTTAAAATTTAGGAGGATATAAAAATGAAAGATAACGAAAAGTATAAAGTATATTTAGAGGAAAACGAGATTCCTACACAATGGTATAATGTTAGAGCTGATATGAAAATTAAACCAGCTCCCCTACTAAATCCAGCTACTGGTAAACCAGCAACATTAGAAGATTTAACTCCAGTATTCTGTGAAGAATTAGCAAAACAAGAATTAGACAATGATACAAGATACTTTGATATTCCAGAAGAAATTCAAAAGTTCTATAAAATGTATAGACCATCACCACTAGTAAGAGCTTATTTCTTAGAAGAAGCTCTAGGTACACCAGCACATATCTATTATAAATTTGAAGGAAATAACACTTCAGGATCTCATAAGTTAAATAGTGCAGTAGCTCAAGTATACTACGCTAAAAAACAAGGTTTAAAGGGTGTAACTACAGAAACAGGAGCAGGTCAATGGGGTACAGCAGTATCAATGGCTAGTGCATTCTTCCATATGGATGCTAAAGTTTACATGGTTAAAGTAAGTTATGAACAAAAACCATTTAGAAGAGAAGTTATGAGAACTTATGGTGCAACAGTAACACCATCTCCATCAATGACTACAGAAATCGGTAAAGCTATTTTAGCTGAGCATCCAGGAACAACAGGTTCACTTGGATGCGCAATTAGTGAAGCTGTAGAAGTAGCAGTAAAAACACCAGGATATAGATATATCCTAGGTTCAGTATTAAACCAAGTATTATTACATCAATCAATCATTGGTCTTGAAGCTCAAAAAGCATTCGAAAAGATTGGTGTTAAACCTGATATCATCATTGGTTGTGCAGGTGGTGGATCTAACCTTGGTGGATTAATGTCTCCGTTCATGGGTCAAAAATTAAGAGGAGAAGCTGATTATAAGTTCATTGCTGTTGAACCAGCTAGTTGCCCTAGTTTAACTCGTGGTGTATATGCATATGACTTTGCAGATACAGGTAGAATTTGTCCACTAGCTAAAATGTATACACTAGGTTCTGATTTCATTCCATCAGCTAACCATGCTGGAGGATTAAGATATCATGGTATGAGTCCAATCATATCAGAATTATATGATGAAGGGTTAATTGAAGCTAGAAGCGTTGAACAAACTAAAGTATTTGAAGCAGCAGAAATGTTTGCTAGAACTGAAGGAATTCTTCCAGCTCCAGAATCAAGTCATGCTATTAGGGTAGCAATTGATGAAGCTTTAAAATGTAAAGAAACTGGTGAAGCTAAAAACATTTTATTTGGCTTAACTGGTACAGGTTACTTTGATTTAGTAGCTTATCAAAAATTCCATGATGGTGAAATGTCTGATTACATTCCAACAGATGAAGAATTAGCTAAATCAATTGAAAAACTACCAAAGATTAACAAGTAATAATTAATATTTCAATCTCTATTAAATATATGAAAAATGGAATTGATCATCAATTCCATTTTTGTTTATAAGAAAATATGATATAATAAAAAAAGGTGATTATATGAATAGAAGAAATATATTCTTATTCTTTCTATTATCTTTAATAATCACAATTACTATTTTAGTAATTACTTTAGTTAAAGATAGAACATCAGTAATTGGCTATACAATATTTGCAATATGCTTATTACCTACATCTGTATTATTATCATTATTTATTAGAAATGATAGTATTACAAAATATAGAAAGATTGAATTAGAAAACTATATAAAAAACCATCCTGAATTAAATGTTATAACTTATGATATAAAGCATAATAATTGTTACATAGAGATGGCAAATAGCGATTCGTTAATATTTGTATCAATATTTAGGAAACACGCTTATTTAGACGTTTTTTCTAAAGAAGAATCTAAAAAATTAAGGTGTTTAGAATCATTAGAAGATGATTCTTTAAAAAAGGAAGGATTCTTAAATTTAATGAAGGATAAAAAAGGAATCACATTATTTATTAATAAGCTTAGTGCTGAAGAGATATTTATTAAAGTAAAAGCTAACATTTAAGTACTAGTTAACTAGTACTTTTTCATTTTATGCACAAAATGTCTTTTAATTGTATACATATTATTAATTTCTTATAATTATTTAAAAAATTGTGTAGAAATATTGCGTAATAATTGCTATAATGTAATAGTTGAAAGTGTTTTTTCTTTTTAAAGAAAAATAATTTTAATAGTAAAGGGTGATTTATTTATGTTTAAGATTGTAAGAAAAGAATATCTAGCAAACAATATTTATTTAATGGATATTTTAGCTCCAAGAGTTGCTAAGAGTGCAATGCCTGGACAATTCATTATTACAAGAAATACAGAATTTGGTGAAAGAATTCCTCTAACTATCGCTGATTATGATAGAGAAAAAGGAACTGTAACTATTGTTTTCCAAACTGTTGGTAAATCAACTATGGAATTATCTAAATTTAATGTAGGTGATTCTATTGCTGACTTTGTTGGACCACTTGGAAATCCAAGTGATTTATGTACTATGCCAAAAGAAGAATTAAAGAATAAGAAGATTATCTTTATTGCTGGTGGTGTAGGTACAGCTCCAGTTTATCCACAAGTTAAATGGCTAAGAGAAAACGGAATAGATTCAGATGTAATAATTGGTGCTAGAAATAAAGATTTATATATAATGGTTGATATGATGAAGAAAGTTGCTACTAACCTTTATTTAGCTACAGATGATGGATCATTTGGATTCCATGGTAATGGTAGTCAATGTCTAGAAGACTTAGTAAATAATAAAGGTAAAGAATATAATCATGCAGTAATCATTGGACCAATGATTATGATGAAGTTTACATCAATGACTACAAAAAAATTAAACATTCCAACAGTTGTATCACTTAACCCTATTATGGTTGATGGTACAGGTATGTGTGGAGCATGTCGTGTAACTGTAGGTAATGAAGTTAAATTTGCATGCGTAGATGGTCCTGAATTTGATGGACATCTAGTTAACTATGATGAAGCAATGCGTAGACAACAAATCTATAAGACTGAAGAAGGTAGAGCAAAATTAGCCTTTGAAGAAGGAGACACTCATCATGGTGGATGCGGTCATTGTGGAGGTGAGGCATAATGGATAGAATGAAGAAAGTTCCTGTTAGAGAACAAGATCCAAAAGAAAGAGCTAAAAACTTTAAAGAAGTTTGTTTAGGATATAACGAAGAAGAAGCAAGATTAGAAGCTTCTAGATGCTTATCTTGTAAGAATCCACAATGCGTTACAGGTTGTCCTGTAGGCATTAATATTCCTGCATTTATCAAACAAGTTAAAGAAGGTAATGATTTAGCTGCTGCTGAAGAAATCGCTAAATATAGCTCACTTCCAGCTGTTTGTGGTAGAGTATGCCCACAAGAAAAACAATGTGAAGGTAAATGCGTTTTAGGAGTTAAAGGTGAACCTGTAAGTATCGGTAAACTTGAAAGATATGTAGCTGATACTTCTAGAAAGAATAATTATGATTTAACAAAGACAGAACCTAAAAATGGTAAGAAGGTTGCTATTATAGGTGCTGGTCCAGCAGGTTTAACTTGTGCTGGAGATTTAGCTAAAGCAGGATTTGATGTAACTATTTTTGAAGCACTTCATAAAGCTGGTGGAGTATTAGTTTATGGTATTCCTGAATTCCGTCTACCAAAAGATGAAGTAGTTGCTCATGAAGTAGAAAACATCAAAAAGCTTGGTGTTAAGATTGAAACAGATGTTATCGTAGGTAAAACTATAACAATTGATGAATTATTTAACGAAGGCTTTGATGCTATGTTTATAGGTTCAGGTGCCGGTCTACCTAAGTTTATGGGTATTCCAGGAGAAAATGCTAATGGCGTTTTATCAGCAAATGAATTCTTAACAAGAGTTAACTTAATGAGAGCATTTGATGAATGTTATGATACACCAGTAGTAGTTGGTAAGAAAGTTGCCGTAGTCGGTGGTGGTAACGTTGCTATGGATGCAGTTAGAACAGCTTTAAGACTTGGTGCAGAAGCAAATATAGTTTATAGAAGAAGCGAATCAGAACTTCCTGCAAGAGTTGAAGAAGTTCATCATGCTAAGGAAGAAGGAGTTAACTTCCATATGCTAACTAACCCAACAGAAATCCTAATGGATGAAAAGGGTTGTGTTTGTGGTATGAAGTGTGTAAAAATGGAATTAGGTGAACCAGATGCATCAGGAAGACGCTCGCCAGTAGAAATTCCAAACTCTGAATTTATTATGGATGTAGATATGGTAATTATGGCTTTAGGTACATCACCTAACCCACTAATTAGTAAGACTACAAAAGGCTTAGAAATTAATAAAAAGAGATGTTTAGTTGTTAACGAAGAAACACTTGAAACAACTAAAGAAAATGTATATGCAGGTGGAGATGCTGTAACAGGTGCTGCAACAGTAATTCTTGCAATGGGTGCAGGTAGACACGCTGCAAAATCAATTAAAGAAAAATTATTAAAGTAAGATAGAGTAACATCTATCTTTTCTTTTAAACAAGCCATTTAATGGAGGTACATATGATAGTAATAAAAGAATCAAAATATGCTAATGTATATTATTTAGATGATAAAAATTTAGTATTAGTTAAATGGATGAATTACTGTGAACTTGATACATATAGAGATATATTAAACAATGCCTTAAATGTTATTAAAGAGCATAAATGTAATTATGTTGCTGATACAAGAAATGGTTTTGTTGATAATCCTCTAGATACTATATGGGTTAAAGATTATTTCATGGTAAAAGCAAAAGAATATGGATGTAAGGTAATTTATTTTATTATCGATAAAGATAATTCTTTAAAAGAAGAATTAGAAGGACAAGAAAATGATTCTAATAGCTTATTAGAATTCAAATATATTTATAGTATAGATGAAATCTAGGTGATAATGTGGAATTTAAAAAATTAACAATAGAATACATTGATGAAATAATAGATTTGAGACTTAAACAATTAAAAGATGAGGGCGCAATTGAATCATTTGATTTAAAACCAAGCTTGTATAATTTTTATAATGAACAAATGAAATCAAATAGTTTTGTTATATTTGGTTGTATAGATAATAATAAAATAATAGCTACTGGCTCTTTATCTACTTGTTATAAGCCACCTTATTATAATTGCCCAAATGGTAAAATTGGCTTACTATCTAGCATGTATGTAAATCCAGATTACAGAAGATGTGGTATCGCAACAAAAATGCTTGATTTAATTACATCTTATGCTAGAGATAATGAATTTAGTTTGATTCATATTACTGCTTCAAAAATGGGTGAATTATTATATTCTAAGTATGGCTTTATAAAAAAGAATAATTTCATGGAATATAAATTATAATAATTTATACTATTAATTTCAAAAATTTATGTTATAATCTAATTGTGGTCCCATAGTATATTGGTTAGTATAAAAGATTGTCACTCTTTAGAGAGGGGTTCAATTCCCCTTGGGACCGCCAATTAGTATTATTAGATTGATATTTTATCAGTCTTTTTTTATTTTTAAGGAAATAAAAATGCTATAATGAAATAAAGGATGTGACGATATGAAAAGAAATGATAAGTTTGATAAGATTCTATTCAGTGAAGAATATTATGATTGTAATAATAAAGAGATACTTAAATACCAATTAGATTGTATTGAAGAAGTGAATAAATTTAATAATACAGTATCAAGCTTAGAGAATTTAAAATTACGAGGAGAAATGCTAAAAGAAATGTTTGGAGCTATTTGAGAAAACTCATATGTAGAATCTCCAATTCATTCAAATTTTGGCTGTAAGAATTGTTTTGTAGGCAAAAATTTCTATGCGAATTTTAAACTAACTTTAGTAGATGATGGAAAAATCACAATAGGAGATAATGTCCTAATAGGGCCAAATTGCACAATTATTACCCCGGTTCATCCATTAGATCCAATAGAGAGATTTTTAGACAAGAATCAAAAGAACTTACCTGTAGCAATTGGTAACAATGTATGGATAGCAGCAAACGTCACAATAATGCCTGGAGTAACAATAGGAGATAATGCAGTTATAGGGGCTAATTCACTTGTAACACATGATGTAGAAGCTGATTCATTATATTATGGTAATCCAGCAAAATTCATTAAAAAAATAGTAAAAAAAATAAAGACTAACACTAGCTGGTAGTTTTTTAATATTAAATTATACCTAAAAATTATTTATAATTTAATATTTTTTTTGTATAATGGAAGTTGATGGAAGAGGACGTTATATGAAATTAGAGAAAATGACTTTTAGTAAGAAATACCATATTATGCGTATTTTATTTTTAATTGCATATATCGGATGTATGATTGTTCTTATAGTTGAATCTCTAACTCCAGGTAAACAGTCAGCTAAAAAATCTAATGCTGTTGGTAATGTAATAGGTGGATTTATTAATGACTTAGGAGGAGATCAAGCTAAAGAAATAGATGCTACATCTTGTTCTATTAAAACCGTTGATAATAAACGTGTTTTTTCTGTTGGTAAAATTATCAATTTAAATGTTGAAACACTACCAGCATATTCAACACATAAATCTTATACATATACAACATCTGATAGTAACATTGCAACAGTTAGTAAGAATGGTACTGTTGTATTCAAAGAAAGTGGAGAAGTTGTAATACGTGCCACAAATGCTAGTCAACAAGATATCTTTGATGAAATAGTTATCACAATAGAAGATATTTTGCCTAACTCTATTACATCAAGTATTCTAAATGTTGATATGACTGATAATTATTACATACTTGAAAAAAGTAGAAGTTATAGAATTGATAATTTATTAGCCCCTGATAATGTAACTGATAAAAAGATTACTTATACAATTAGTAATACATCATGCATAAGCATAAGTAACGATACAATTTATGCTAAAGACATTACAGATGAAATAGTTACTATTACTTGTAAAACTTCAAATGATTTAGAATCAGTTATTTATGTAAAAGTAATAGCTAAAGAAGTAATAGAAGAAAAAGTACATCTAGTATCTATCAATTCTTCAAATATAAGTAAATACGTAGATCAAACATCTGCCTTTAGTCCTAGTGTTAGTTATAGCCCTAAAGATACGTCAAATGAATTTAAAGGATATACTTTACAATCACTAGATACAGATATTTGTACTGTAAGTAATAATAAGTTATATGTTAAAGGTGTTGCTGGAAGTTGTACTATTAGAATAACTTCATCTTATGATAGTTCAATATATAAAGATATTACTTTAACAGTAAAAAATAGAAGTAATGTTAGTAGTTTTGATATTAACTATTCAGGAAAAATGTATATAAATAATACTCAAAAAATATCTGTTAAAAATGTTAGACCATATGATGTATCAATTGAGAGTACAACTTATACATCAAGTGATAGTAATATTATTGAAATACTAAGTAATGGCCAAATAAAGGCAAAATCTTTAGGTAGCGCAACTATTACAGTTACAGTAAAAGATTCAAATAATAATACACTATCTAAAGATATTACAATAAATGTAAATGCAAAACCAGATTATTCGGTAGATGATTTTGTTATTAATTATGTTAAGGGTGAAAATCCAGTTATTTATATTAATAATAAAACTAATCTAAAAGATTACTTTAAGATTTCTAAATTCTTAAATAACGAAAATCAAATAACTCCAGAAAGCACTAATTATTATTTCAGCTTTGATGAAGAAATAGCTAAAATGGATGGAAGTAATATAACAATTAATGAAGATGGTTATGGATTTATTCATGGTTATATGTATTATGAAAATACAGATGGTTCAGTAGTATATAAACCAATAAGTGTTTATGCATTATTTAAATTTAGTGTAACAGTTGATGCTAAATCATCATCATATAATCTAAGTGTTGGTAGTTCGAAAGATTTTATAATCAATGATGATTATGAATCTCAACAATATGCTATTAGTGTTGATGGTTATAGCATTAAGTATAGATCAAATAATAAGAACTTTAAGGTAACAGGTGTAGATAATGGAATATCAACTTTAACTATTACACCAATATATCTTGATGAATTAATAGATATGGCAAAATATGAAATAACATTTAATGTTAAAGACATCTTAACTACTAACTTTGATGTAAAGATTAAAGGACTTAATAAAGATTATAACAATGATAATATATTATATGTAGGTAAAACATATTTATCTGAATCTTTAGTAGATTCTAATACATCTAGATACAAAGTAAATATTATCGATAATGGCGCTATAGATAGAAAATACAACACTTTCACACCTAAAGAACAAGGTACAGTTACAATGAAGTTCATTGAAGAATATAGCGGCTTAGAAAAAGAATTCACTTTCACTGTTAAAAACTTAATCAAAGTTGAAAATAAGAACTTTGAAATAAAAGGTAATTATAGTACAACTAAAGATCATAAGTTAGAAATTATTAATGGTGAAGTATTAAATCTTACATTAGCATTCTCAAGTGATACTACTTATAAAACAATTAATTATACCTCAAGTGATGAAAAGATAGTTAAAGTTTATTCTGATGGAACAGTTGAACCTAAGAAGAAAGGTGAAGCAACTATTACTCTTGAAGTAAATGATGGAGACCAATATATAATCTATACATTAGATGTAATAGTATATAAGAAGAATGTAATAGAAAACATGACATCATTCTTATATTATGTTAGAAAGAGCGTAGGACATTTTGGAGCATTCTTAGTTTTAGCAATATTTGCGACTCTAACATATGCAATGTTCTTTAGAAGAAGATTATATTTTGTAGGTGTTGGTATAAACTTTGTATCTGGTTTCCTATTTTCTGGATTTACTGAATTCTTGCAAACTCGTACTCCAGGTAGAGTAGGTTGTATGTCGGATATTTTAATAGATTATTCTGGATATATTACATCAGCAATTATAATAACTATTGTATTTACTGCTATATTTGCTGTAAAATATTTTAGGAATAAGAAAAAAGATAGTGAAGAGTAGAGGTGATTCTATGACTTTAGAAATGATGGAAATAGAATACAATAGAGCGAGAAACTTAGCTGAAAAAACAGATATAGCTAGTTTAGAAGAAGCTGTTAATATATTTGAAGGCTTAGAAGATTATAAAGAATCAAAAAAATTTAGAGATATTGCTGTATTAAAACTAAATGAAGCAAAAGCTAATTTAGAAGTAAAAATAGAAGAAGATTATAATAGAGCATGTTTCTTAATGGAAAACAAAAATTCAGCTCAAAGATTAGATCAAGCAATCAAATTATTTAATGATTTAGGCGATTATAAAGATTCAGCTGAATTAAAAGAAAAATGTATTGTTTTAAGAAAAAAAGTAATGATTAAAGACAAAAGAGGTTTAGATAGATTTAAATTAATTGGATACTTATGTGCTGGAATAGGAGTTATTGCTATCGCATTTATTATAATGGCTGTAATTTGGAATATTGTTTCAAATGGTGGGCAATAAAAAAGGGCTTAATTAGCCCTTTTTTCTTCGCTTGAAACTGGAATTTCTTCTTTGATTCTTTTCATTTCTTCTGTTAGATTATTTATATAATTATTATTATGATAGAATATTACAAAATATAATAATACGAATATTAATATATAAGAAATAATTAGATAGAAGATGAAATAACTAGTCATATCTATTACTCTACCTAAAGCAATTTTCATTATTGCTTGATAGAAGTTTAGAGTCATAACAGCAATCATTACACCAAAAGTACCATTTTTCTTTCCAACTATACTTACAATAAACTGTGCCCATAAATAGGAATGTATTCCCCACGTTATACCACGTGTTAAACCAATTAAAACTATTATTGGTAAGCTAGCATTCAAAGCACTTAAGAAATATCTAATGATTGGGAAAAATATAGCTAGAAAATAAAGATGTTTAAATTTAAATTTCTTCTTAAAACTAAATAAGAAAACAATTACTAGCCCTTCAATAACAATAAATGATGCTTGTAGGTATCCATAAGTATCATTGGAGAAGCCTTTTGTTTCTTTTAGATATGTTGAATAGAAATCATCCGCAACATTAGTAGTACCTATGAATAAAGCCATAAATATGATGAATATGAAATAGCTTTTATTTTTAAATAATACCTTTAAATCGCGCTTTTCAATTGCCTTTTCAGGTGGTGTAACATGTAAGAAGAAACTAATTATAATTGCGAATGCTGTAAGTACTCCAGCAATTATAATTGCAAAAAAGAATGAATTAATTCTAGTTAAGAATCCTGATAGAATTAAACCAGCAACATATGCGAATGATCCATATACTCTAACCTTAGAGTAATCAGTTTTATTTTCTGTAGCGCATACAGAAGCAAATGCTTCAAGTAATCCAAAGTTATTCGCATGGAATACATTAAATATAATTATTACAGTAAGTAACCCAACAAAGTTTGTAAGTTTAAAATATAAGAACATACAAACTAAGCTTATTATACTTATTATTGAGAAAGTCATCTTCGCGACTTTAACATTTTTACATACTATTGAATAGATAGGAGTTAAACATATACCAATTAAAGGAGGAATCGCAATAAATAAACCAATTATACCTTCGTTAAAGCCTAGAGATTTATAATATAGCGCTAAAAAGGGGATGAACATGGCTTCGGCCATGAACTTTAAGAAGAAGATTAATTTTAGTTTAGTTAAATCTTTCATTTGTATTCCTCCTTTCCAATTGATAATTATAGTTAAATTTATGAAATAAGTATCATATATTTATCACGTGAATATAAAAAAAATAAGGCATTTTAAATGCCCTATTTTGTTTTTCTTCCAATACCGAAACGATTTCTAACTTTTGCCATTTTCTTTCTTGCTAAATATGTTGCGTAATCTCTACCATTATCTAATATTTCATCTAATTCTTTAGAATTGATTAAAGAATTAAACTTTTCTTGAATTGGCTTTATTTCATTAACAACTATTTCAGCTAAATCAGTTTTAAATTGTGCATAGCCTAGTCCATCATATTTCTTTTCTATATCTTCATTTGATAAGCCAGTCATACATGAATAGATAGTCATTAAATTAGAAATACCAGGTTTATTTTCTTCATCATATTTTACTTTTCCATCTAAATCTGTTACAGCACCTTTAATCTTATTTTTAATTTGATTTAAATCATCTAAAATACCAATATAAGCTTTTGGATTAGGATCAGATTTACTCATCTTCTTAGTTGGATCAATTAATGACATAATTCTAGCACCCTTATCAGCAATATATGGCTCAGGTACGACAAATGTTTCACCAAATCTAGCATTAAATTTCATTGCTAAATCCCTTGTTAATTCTAGATGTTGTTTTTGATCTTCACCAACAGGAACAATGTTTGTATCATATAATAAAATATCAGCTGCCATTAAACATGGATAAGTAAGAAGTGCTGTTGAAACACCTTCAACATGACGTTTTTTCTTATCTTTGTATTGAGTCATTCTTTCTAACTCACCAATACCACCAATACATTGCATCATATGTCCTAGCTCAGCATGCTCTAATACTTCCGATTGAATGAATAGATGCACTTTATTTGGATCAAGTCCACATGCAATATATACTGCAGCAAGATTTTTGATATTCTTTCTAAGTAAAACTGGATCTTGTGGAATTGTTATAGCATGTAAGTCAGCTATAAATACTAAAAAAACTATATCTTCTAATTCATTTTGTAATTTTACAAAGTTTTTTATTGCTCCTAGATAGTTACCAAGAGTAATAACACCTGTAGGTTGAATACCTGATATTAAACGTTTCATTTTTATTCCTCCTAATTACATACATAACTATTATACACAAAATAATATTTATTATCAATTAAAAATATGCTAAACTATAGGTGTATTTTTTAATTAACAATTAAAAAGGAGGTATAGTTTATGGTTAAAATATATGTTACACCAACATGTTCATCATGTAGGAAAGCTAAGAAGTGGTTAGATGAACACAATGTAAAATATAAAGAAATTAATCTTTTACAGACTAAACTTACAAATGATGATTTAAGTTTAATATTAAAAAACTGTGAAAATGGATTTGACGATATTATATCTCCAAGAAGTAAAATAATGAAAGAATCAAACATCAATATTGATGATATGACAGTTAGTGAATTAAAGAATTTCATTATTGAAAATCCAACTATTTTACGTAGACCTATTATTGTAGATGACGAAAGATTACAAATAGGTTATAATGAAGAAGATATAGACGTATTCATGCCAGATGATTTAAGAAAATTAATGATTTCTGTTTGGTGCGAAAGTGATGAAGAATGTGATTATAAATCTATTTTAAAGAGGTATTTAGAAGAATCAAGAAAGAAAGATATGTAACGGAGGGGTATTATGAATGCTGTTGAATTAATTGATGTTAATAAAACAATAAAAAAAACAACAGTATTTAATTCTTTTAACTTTAAGTTAGAAGAAAACAAAACCGCCGTTTTTTTAAGCTCAGATATAGCTAAGCTTGATTGTTTAGCTAAAATAATATCTTTAATTATAAAATGTGATAGCGGAACTATTAAATATTTTGATGAAGAAGTTAGCATTAAAGATGATATTTATAATACTGTTAGCATTATGCCATTAAAGGATGGATTATCAGAACATTTAACTGTATTTGAAAATTTACGATTAATGGCTAAAACTAGAGATTATAACAAAGTAGAAGCGATAAAAAAAATAAATGAATTTGGTGATAAATATAATATAAAATCAAGATTTGATGATAAAACAAAAACATTATCTAATTCTTTAAAAAAACTAGTAAGTTTTTTAATGTGTATTATTGCGGATGCTAAAATAATAGTGTTAGATAATCCATTTAAAAATGTTGATGAAAATATGAAAAAGAACTTGCTAGATTACATTAAAGAATTAAAAAATACTAAGACTATAATCATATTAACAAATGATTTAGATGCTAAGGATTTGGCTGATGATTTATATGATTTGGATAAAAAGGAGGGGTTATAATGAAAGGCTTTTTTCCTTTTTCAAGAAGAACATATAAAGAATTCTTAAGAGATCCTGTTAGCTTAATCTTTGGTGCTTTCTTTCCTGTTGTTCTAATGATCATTTTACAAATAATAGGTAAGGCATTAGAAACTAACGGTATAGGTTTAATTGATTGTTATAGAATTGATAATCTGATGATAGGTATATCAATTTATTCTTTCTCTTTTACAGCATTTTATGCAGGTGTAAGAGTATCAAAAGATAAAAATGATTGTTTTATTCAACGCTTTTATCAATCTCATATGGAATTAGAAGACTACATAATTGGATATATGCTACCATTATTACTTATAACATTTATGCAATCAATAATGTGTATGGCTACTGCCTTTTTATTAGATTTAATACTTGGACTTGATATATTACATTTTGGATTTAACTATATATTGTTGTTATTAATGATGCTACCACTTGAATTAATATTTATATGCATAGGTATAATGCTAGGAGTAAGTTTTAAGGCTAAACATAGTATTTATATTTTTGCAGGTATTATCATAATAACACTTCTTACAGGTAATATTTTCTTTAATGTTAGTTCACTAGGTAGCGGCTTTGAACTATTCTGTAAAATACTACCATTCTATCCTACATATACAGGATTAAATTGCTTAATAAACGGCTTTACTGAAGCTTTCCCATATTATTTTGTTACAATATGTTATGCATTTGTATTACTCATACTAACAATAATTATATTTAAAATAAAAATGCATAGATGGTATTAGCTAAATTGACATTTATAATGTAGTTATGTATAATATTAATGAATAAGGAGAAGATTAAAATGGTATTTGAAAAGATAAAAGAAATTATTGTTGATGAACTTGGAATTGATGAATCAAAAATTACAATGGATGCTAGATTTAGAGAAGATCTAGGTGCTGATAGTTTAGACGCAGTTGAAATTATTATGCAAATAGAAGAAGAATTTGGCGTTGAAATCAATGAAGAAGTTATTCAAGATATGAAAGTTATAGGAGATATTGTAAAATATATCGAAGAAAACAAATAAAAAGCCTTTTGGCTTTTTTTACTATTTAGGAGGATTATATGCCATATAATTTTAAAGAAAGTGAGAAAAAATGGTCTACTTATTGGCTAGATAATAAGATCTATAAGAAGATGAATGATAAATTTCGTCCTCGCTTTTTTCCTTTGGCTAAATTATTCAATCCTAATAGTAAAGAAAAAAATATAAATGACTATATTAATCTAATAAGACTAGACGTTATATCTAGGATTAAAAGAATGCAAGGATATAATGTTTTATTTTCTATAGGATTTCAAACATTTGGATTAGATGGTGAAAAATATGCGATTAAAACAGGTAATAATCCTTTTAACTTTTCTAAGAAAAATGTCTTGAAAGAAATAGAAACATTTAAAAGCTTAGGCTTAAGTCTTGACTATGATTTAGCTATATCTACTTGTGAACCTGATTTTTATAAATGGAGCCAATGGCTTTTCTCTAAATTATATGAAATGAATTTAGCTAAAAACAAGGATACTGATATATTGTTCTGTAATGGACTAAAACGTATTGTTGGTGAGGGAGAAGTAATAGAGAAAAACGGCGAAATTAGGACAATTAAGGAAGATTTCTTAGTATCTACTAGGACTGTTAAACAATGGTTTATAGACCTATCAAGTTATAATGAAGTATTATTAGGTGATATAGATAATTTAGATTATCCTTCAAGCCTAATTAATAGAATGAAAAACATAATATCAAGTAAAAGAGGATATGATTTAAAAGTTAGAGTAGATGGAACTAATGTTATATTTAATACGTTTGTTACTAGAGTAGATGATCTTTTTGGAGCAACATATTGTGTTATTTCAAAAGGAAGTAAATATTTATTTGATGTAACAAGTGAAGATGAATATGATAATGTCATAGATTTTATTAATCATAATGATAATAAAGCAGTCTTTATAGGATCATTTTCGATTAATCCAGTAAATGGTAGATTATTACCTATATTTGTTGTTAATGATAATTTTGAATATGATAATGATTTTAGAATATGTATTCCTTCAACAAATCAAAAAGATTATAAATTTGCAATAGATAATGGACTTGATATAATTCAAATTATTGATTTTGAAGAAGTACCATATGAAAATGATGGTATACATATTAATAGTGATTTTGCTACTAACTTATATAATGAAGAAGCAAATAGTAAAATATTTAATTTCTTACTTGAAAATGGATATGCAGAAGAATCAACAAACTATAAGCTTAATGATATTTGTATATCTGATTCTATCTTTTTTGGCGAGGCAATTCCTGTAATCTATTTTAATGATGGACAAATTAAAGTTTTAAATAGTACTGAATTACCACTAGAACATCCTGATATTGTTGTTAGGCCATCAGGAAATGAGTATTCACCACTATATAATGCTAAAAGCTGGAGTAGTGTTTGCTTACCAACTGGACTTGAAGGTGCTAGAGAATTATCTACTATGACATATCAAGCATCTAATTCATGGTATTATCTAGCATTTATTTTAAAAAGTAATGCTGGATTACTACCTTTAAATAGCCCTGATGCTAAATATGAATTAAATAAATGGTTGCCAGTAGATTTATATTTAGGAGACTTTAATGAGCTTGATATTCTATACCAAAGATTTTTACTTAAAGTATTAAAAAATCTAGATTATTTAAATGTTGATGAGCCATTAAAAAAAATAATAGATATAAAAGATGAGATAGAATCAACTGATAATATTGATTTAAATGGAATGATTGATAACTTTGGTGCTGATGTTGTTAGATTATTCTTGCTTGATTCGACGAATAATTTAAATCTCATAGATTTAGATATTTATAGAAGATATATTGGTAGAGTTGTTAGATTATTTGATTTAGGATTTAATGAAGAGAAGAATTACAATTTAAATGATTTAATAAAAAACGTTAATGAAGCATATAAAGAATTAAATTATAAACAAGTTATTTATTTAATCGGTGAAATGATTAATGAAATATTAAAACAAAAGAAAATAAATAAAAAAGAAGCCTTAATTATTTTAAAATTATTATATCCAATTGCTCCTTTTGTTTGTGAAGAATTATTTAGCGAATTCTTATCAAAAAAGAGCATTTTATCATTTGAAGAATGGCCTAATGTAGACTAAAAGTTAACTTTTTGTCTCTTTAGGTTTTTTTTATTGGAAATGGGATAAATATTATTATATAATTTAATTAAGGAGGATTTATATTAAATGAAAAAGTCACAATTATTTAGTATTTGTACAATTGTACTAGGAGCTTTAGCATTAATACTTTATATGTTCTGCCCAGCATTAAAGGCTGATGGTCTTGGCGGAGATACTACTTATTCAGGAGTAGAATTAATGTTTGGTAAATCTACAACAGTTTTAGGAACAAAAGTTACAATCTTTAAGTTCTCTTTCCTATTATTCTTAGGATTTATCTTTGCTATTGCCGGTTTAGTAATTACAATTTTACCAATGGCTGGAGTTAAGTTCAAATTATTCCCAGTTATCGCACTTGCTTGCTTTATAGTTGCTGCATTATTCGCATTCCTATCAAAGACTTGCTGTGTTCTTGGCAACGGAGATATGGGAGCTGGAGATGGAACTGGTCTTGGAGTGGGAGCTATTATTGGTGGTATCCTATACATTTTAGCAGCTTGTACATCTGCTCTACCACTTGTATTAAAAGACAAATAATTATAAAGAAAGCATCGAAAAGATGCTTTTTTTATTATATAATATTGTTGGTGATATTATGTTTAGAAAAATGCGTAGATTTAAACAACAATTATCAAATGATGATTGTATAGAATTGTTAAAAAAAGAAAAAAGGGCAGTTTTATCGGTTATAAGTGATAATGGTTATCCCTATGGAATACCTATTAATTTTTATTATGATGAAATAGAAAATAGTATATATTTTCATTCGGCTAAAGAAGGAGAAAAAATAGATTCCATAAAAAACAACCCAAATGTATGTATAACACTTTATTCTAATAGCCATCAAAAAGAAGGAGATTGGGCATATTATGTAAAAAGCGTTATAGCCTTTGGGAAAGCGTCTTTTTTAACAGATTTAAATGAAGCATACAAAAAAGCTGAATTATTTGGTCTTAAGTACTATCCAAATGAACATGATGTCGACATAGAACTTGAAAAAGATTTTTCTAGGGTGTTAATTGTGAAAATAGAAATAATGCATATTACTGGAAAAACAGTCCATGAAAAATAGGTGGTTAATATGGATATTCTAAAAATTATTAATGATAATAAAAATTGCGAAGATAAAGCAGTTATAAAAGAATATGATGAATTAGAAAAATATTATTCAGAAAAATTAAATGCTTATATTTTCCCTAATGGCGTCATGTTTATGAATGATTTTGATATAGATATAGATATATATACGACATATATTTATGCTTCTAATGTAAAATGTAGGAACTTATATGCTACTGACATGGTTAAAGTAGATAGTATAAAAACATATGATTTATATGGTAAAGCAATAGTATGTATGAATGATTTAGACGCAAAAGAAGTAGTTTATAAAGCAATATTAACTGTAATGGGAAAAAACAAATGTAAGAAAACAAAAAAAGAGGATTAATCCTCTTTTGTTTTATCTCCTTGATAAATATTATTTTTTCTCATAAGTTTATCTATTTCGTTTAATACTACAAACTTTTTTAAACTCCATAAAGGTTCAACTAATAGATCCTTTGCTGAATCACCTGTAAGTCTATGTATAATCATAGAAGTAGGTAAATATTCTAATTGATTAACAACAATATCAACATATTCATCTCTTGTTAGAATATGAAATTTTTCTTTTTCATATAATTCTAATAATTTGGTATTTTTCATTACATATAGCATATGTATCTTTATACCATCAATACCTAACTTGCCTACATATTTAGCGGTTTCAATCATCATATCTTTAGTTTCATAAGGAAGCCCGTTTATAATATGAACGATAACCTTAATATTCGCTTTCTTAAGCCTTTTAATACAATCATCAAATTGTTTTAAAGTGTGACCTCTATTTATTAAAGTAGAGGTTTTTTCATGTATTGTTTGTAATCCTAATTCTATTTGAACTATTGTACGTTTATTTAATTCTTTTAAGTATTCTAGGCATTCATCACTTATACAATCACAGCGCGTTGCAATAGATATACCTATTATTTTATCTGATAATGATAAAGCTTCTTCGTATTTTTCTTTTAATTCCTCTAATGGAGCAAATGTATTAGTATTTGCTTGAAAATAGACGATATAATAAGCGTCATTCCATTTTTCTTCCATCATTTTTTTGACATCTATAAATTGTTCTTTAAGTGATTTTTCTTTGTTGCCTGCAAAATCACCACTACCATTACAGAAGATGCAGCCTGAATGAGGACACTTAAAATTACCATTTAGAGGTATTTTAAATACTTTTTTACCATATTTAGTTTTGTAATAATTGCTTAATGTATTAAAATGCTTTTCATCATTCATTAAATTCATATTACTCACCACTTAAATTATAGCATTTAATATTTTTAAATTATATTATTTTTTTGTGTTAAATCGACAATATATATGTTATAATATATATTGAGAGTGTAGGAGATGCATTATGTTAAAAAGACTTAGAGCTAGTTTAGCTAACCCAAGTTCAATTCCACAATTTAGAAAAGATAATGTCATTTTAGTAATTTTATATATTTTTGTTTTGAGTTTTATTGTGACATTACCTACTTTAATTTCATCTGTTAGAACAAGTGGAGCGAGCGTTTCAACTAAATATGCAATTAGAGAATTATTATTAGAAAACAAAGATAGCTTTCTAGAAGGAAATATTACAAACAATACTTTAACTATTACAAATAAAGCTGAAGGTACTGTTTTAGGAGAAAAAGTTGCGATTGTTTTACCAACTGATGATATAGATATTAATTCATTTGTGACAATAAATGTATATTATGTTGTAAAGCTTAACACAAATGATATTGAAATCTATTTTTTAGGAAATAAGATTAAAACTTATTCATATGATGATTTGAACTTAAATGGTTTAGATTTTGATTTTATTAATAATACAAATTATAAAGAAAGAAATGAAAGCTTTGAAAAAATAGAAGCAGCTTATGACAAAGTAGTTAATGATATTAAAGGTATTTGGATTACTTTTGATGTGTTAAAAGAATTCGCAAGAGTATTTTTTATAGTTATAATCTTTGATTTAGCATTTGCTTTCTTAGAAAGGGGATTAAAAGGCATTTCATTTAAAGAATGCTTTGTAATTTCGATGTATTCTTTTGCTATAGAAATAGTTGGGCAAATAATTGATTCGCTATATGGCTTAACTATATGCTCATATATCGGTATAGCAATAGGAATTATATATTTTGTTATCGCAATGAGAAATACTAATAATATAGAAAAAACAATGGAATAAGGGAGTGATTCTATGAATATTTTTGATGTTGTCCCTGCTAACTTTTTTAGCATTCTAGCCTCAAAAAACAAGTGTATATATTATGATTGCTTAAAAAGAATCTATGATTTATACGATAAAAAGATGGGCTTCGATGTTACAAGGGACGAAGCAATGGAGGAACTTGTTGATTATTTTGATGAAAGTCCAGATTTTCAAGAAGATGATGAGGTTACTCAAACTTCAAGAGAAAAAGCAAATTATGTTTTAAACAGGCTTTCTCAAACAGGATGGTTAGTTTTAGAAACAGATAATAACTATAATGACTTAGTAAGTTTTAGATATTATGCTTTAACATTATTAGAGGGCTTTGATAGAATAGCTGCTCCAAAAGAAGTTGAAGAAAATGATTATACAGTATTTGAATATAAAGGTTACTTATTCTCTATATATTCATTACTAACAAAATCTTCAAATGAAGAAATGAATATCGTTTTAAATCAAGTAGCTAGATTATCATTAGAATTTATTAATGAATTAAAGAAAATTAATTTAAAACTTAGAGATTATATCTCAAGTATTAGTGAAAACACTGGTGTTAGAGAATTAATGGAAAAATTAATCGACTATAAGACTCAACTTGTTGATAAATCTTACCAAAGATTAAAAACTTACGATAATGTTGATAGATATAAGCGTAGAATCTTAGAAAAGCTTGAAGAAATATATGGAAATAGTCTATTAATGGAAAAATTAATTGGCTGGCATATGATTGATAAAGAATCTACAAGAGAAGAAGCAGAATTTGCTGTAACTAGATCAATTAATGACACAATTGATATTTTCAATAATTTAGATGAATTAATGAATGAAATTGAACTTAAGAATAAGGTTTATGTTAATTCAACAATTACAAAGATTAAGTTCTTATTAAATAATGAAACAGATACTTTAGGAAAACTAAATTATATCTTAAAGTTCATGACACAAGATAAAGGCTTAACAGAACATCAATTGATGAGTAAAATAGAACCATTATTTACCATTTCACAACAACAAGCATTACAAACAGGTTCATTACAATCACCTAAGATTTTCACTAGACCAATTACTAATAGTTCATTAACTATTAAAGAAAGACCAGATGATTTAGATGATTTACAAAAAGCATTCTTAGAAGCTTATAATTCTAAGTTTAGTGAAGTTGCTATAAAGAAGTTTGTTGATATGATTTTATCTAAGACAGATTCAGTTAGAGCATCACAAATATTTAGTGAAAATGTTGACCCTGATGCTGTAACAAGGTTACTATATGTTTTAGTTTATGGAACAACAAACGATGGATATAATATTACAAAATTAAATGAAAAATACGAAACCGATAAATTCTTAATTAACGATTTCGAGATTGCGAGGAGATAGCTTATGAGTTTTTTAGAGACATATGAGAAATTTAATGACAAAGAAAAACAAATGTTTTCAAATGTTTGTAATCAATTATTATTTAACAACTTCCTATCAAAGGATAAAAAAGATACAAAGGATGCTTATTATTTCGTTTTAAATTATAAGAGATTATTCGATGAATATTTCGAAATTATGGGTTGGGAAGTAATATTATCTACTGAAAACGGAGCAATCCAATTATATAATAGAAGTAATAAGAATATGTTAAGACTTAAGAAAAATGAAAGTATAATCTTAATTATTCTTAGAATCTTATATCAAGAAAAAGTAACAAGTTACACAGATAGTGGAAATACTGTAAGTGTTAAAGTAGACGAAATACATCAAAAATATGAATCACTTGAATATAAAAAGAAGATTTATAAAACTGATTTAGTTCAAATCATTAGAATGTTTAAGAGATTTAATCTTATTGAGCCTCAAGGCGATGTAACTAGAGGATCATGCGATGTTATAATTTATCCTACAATTCTTCTAGCAGTTAACAACTATAACATTGAAGTATTGTATGAATTACTACAAAGTTATGATGGAGGTATAAGTGATGAAGAAGCTAACTAAGATTAAATTAATTAATTGGCATTATTTTGCTAATGAAACAATTGAAGTTAAAAATGACATCCTACTTACTGGTGCTAATGGTGCTGGTAAATCAACAATTATTGATGCCATCCAATATGTTTTAACAGCTGGTGAACAAAAGTTCAACCAAGCAGCAAATGAATTCTCTAATCGTGAACTTAGAGGATATGTATGCTGTAAGCTTGGTCTAGATGATCAAGAATACTTAAGAGAAGGAGATGTTACATCTCATGTAGCATTAGAATTCTTTGATGATATGGAAAATAAATATTTTGTTGTTGGTGTTATTCTTGAATGCAAGAAAAACAATCCAGAAGTTAGATTTATGTTCCATTCGTCAATATGTCAAATGACAGATGATATGTTTATTAAGGATGGTTTAATTTTAACTATTTCACAATGCAAAGAAAACAAATCATTTGAAAACTTCTATCAAACAAAAAGAGAAGCTAAAATCGCATTTAGAAATATTTATGGTCCAATAAATGAAAAATTCTTTACACTTATTCCAAAGGCACTTGCTTTTAAGCCTATTAAAAACGTTAAAGAATTCATTTATCAATATTTACTTGATGAAAAGAAAATCGATGTAGAAACTATTCAAGATAGTATTAGAATGTATAAAGATTTAGAGAGAACTCTAAAACTTATCAAAAGAAAAATCGCTAGTTTAAGCGAAATTAACACTATTGCGGCTAATATTAGAATAAAGAATGAGAAATCTACAGTTAATGATTTATTAGTTAAATTAGTAGGTATTGAAGAATTAAAAGGAAAAGTAGCTAAGCTTAAAGTTGAATTAAAGAAAGTTATGTCTAACAGAGATGATCAATTAGACAAAATTAAGACTTTAGAAAACAATATTAGAATTTATGATGAAAACAGTAAAGTATTATATAGTGACTTATTAAATAGTGAATCATTTAAGAGTAAAGAACAATTACAAAACCAAATTGATAAATTACGTAGTGAATTAAATGTTATCGAAAATAAGAAACAAAAATATTTACAAGCTATTATTTCTAATAACACAATGCTTGATGCTTATATGGATAGAAATGATTATAAAGCATATAAGCAATTAAGAAGTTTAAATCTAAAAGATGTTGATGAAGATAACTTTAACGATTTAAAGACAAAGTTATTATCAATTAATGATGATTTAAATGATAGAAAAGAAGAAATCTATGAAGAAGCTAGTCTACTTAGACAAAATAAGAAAGATATTTCAAGAAAATATGAAACAATTATAAACATCATTAAATCACTAGAAGGAAGAAAGATGCGTTATAATCCAAATGTTGTTTCATTAAGAGATTCTATCAATGAAGCTTTCCAAAAAGCTGGAATGGATGCTGAAGTTAAGATTTTAGCAGAATTACTTGAAATAACTGATTTATCATGGCAAGATGCTATTGAAAATTATTTAGGTAGTCAAAGATTTACTTTAATCATTGAACCACAATATTTTGATTTTGCTCTTGATGTATTTAATGACATTAAAGCTAAGAAACAAGTATTTGGTGTTGGTTTAGTTAATACAAAGAAAATGGTTGGATACGATTCATGTGATAGTGGATCAGTAGCTGAAGTTATCACTTCAGGTAATAAATATGCTAAACGTTATGTAAATATGGTTTTAGGTAATGTAATGCGCGCTAAAGATATCCATGATCTAGAAAACTATAGTAGAGCATTAACTAAAGATTCAGTTGTTTATAACAACTATACAGTTAGACAACTTAACATTAATATTGAAAAACCATTCATTGGTAAAGATGCTATTAATAAACAAATTCCTAAGTATCAAGAACAAGAGCGTATCGTTCATAAAGAATATATTCAAAATGAAGAAGCTATTAGAAGATATGAAGAAGAAATCAACTTTATTACTAGATTAAATATCACAGATTTAGTTGAAGGAATGAGTAGCGTAATTGCTTATGAATCACAAAAGAATTTAATTAAAGACTTATCTAACAGAAAGATTGATGAAAAATCTGATAGTGCTAATGATATTCAAAGAGAATATGATAAGGTTACTGCTAGATTAAAACAATTAAATGGTGATTTAGTAGCTGCATATGAAGAATTAGGTAGAATTAAGGGTAGCATTGAATCAATCAATGATGAAATTGGTCAAAATGAAAATAGTATCCTTGAATATCAACAAATTTTCACAGATATTAAGAACCAAAACGTTAGCCTTGAAAATGAAGTATTCACAATCTATCGTGAAGATATAAAGACTATGAATGCTCATGAATTATATAACAAATATACAAAAGAACAAGAAGCTAACAATAGACAAATATCTCACTTAGAAGATGAATTAAAGAGATTACAACTTCAATATAATAACGAACATAATTTCCAAGGTAACTTAGGTTATGCTAATATGGCAAATTATATTGATGAATATGATAAACTTGTTAATTCACATCTAGTTGAATATGAAGATAAGGTTAGAAATGCTAGAGAAGATACTGAAAAGATTTTCAAAGAAGATTTCTTAGCTAAACTTAGAAGTAATATCCTTGCTGCACAAGATGGTGTAAGTAAGATTAATAAGACATTAAGTGAAATTAGATTTGGTGAAGATACTTATGAATTCATCTTCCCTAAATCTAAAGAATTCTCAGGTATCTATGATATGGTTATGAGTGATAGCGCTGATAATAATGGTCCTATCATTACACCTGAATTTGAAATTAGATATCAAGATGAATTAAATATGTTATTTGATACTCTAGCTGTTGAAGAAATCAATAGTGAAGGCGTAATTTCTAAATTCACAGATTATAGAACATACATGGATTATGATATTAGAGTAACTAATGCAAATGGAGATACTTACTTATTCTCTAAGACAAGTGGAGAAAAGTCAGGTGGAGAAAACCAAGTTCCATTCTATGTATCAATAATCGCTTCATTCGTACAAATTTATCAAACAGCAAGATCATCAATCGGTCTAATTATCTTTGACGAAGCATTCAATAAGATGGACCCTAACAGAATTGCAAGATTAATGGAATTCGTTAGACCATTAGGTGTTCAATTAATAATTGCAACACCACCAGAGAAACTTGATGTTATTACAAATTATGTTGATACAACATTAATTGTTTTACGTCAAGGAAGAAACTCTTACATTATGCCTAAAATTAATAAGTAGTTCCAAACAAGGGGGATTATTATGGAAAAATTTGAACAAATATTTAAAGAATATTCTAAAAATGCATATGAAGGTGTCCTATATATCAAAAAAAATGGTGATGGATTTAATGCTCAATATGGAATTGATTTAGACAAAAAATTCGTATGTGGTGGCGTTACTAAATTATTTACTATTGCCTGCATTTTAAGACTTGTTGAAAATAAAAAATTAATTCTTGATAGTAAAATAACTAATTATTTATCACCTGAACAAGTTAAAGATTTATGTAATATTAAAGGTTTAGATCATTCAAAAGTTATTTCAATTAAGGATTTATTATATCAAACAAGTGGTATTGCGGATTATTTTGATAATTATGTAAAACCAGTTATTGGAAAAAGCGATATCTCATATACATTTGATGATAAAATTAATTGGACTAAACAACTTAGTGGAGTTTGCAAGCCAGGAAAGAATGCTTACTATTCTAACTTAAATATAGACTTATTAGCTTATATTTTAGAAAAAGTAACAGGATTAGGATTAAGAGAAGTTTATAAAGAATATATAATTTATCCACTTAATTTAAAATCTACATATATTCCTGAAAGCGAGAATGAATATATTCCAGCAATGTTCTTAGATGGTAAAGCTCAAAAAAGACCTAATCTAATTATTAGTTCATATGGTAGCGGTGGACTAATTAGTACGGCAAGAGAATTAATGAAATTTATCATTGCCTTCTTTGATGGAAGATTATTCGATAGAGATCTAATCAAAAAATTAAAAGAATTTGGCTCTATGGAAAATGGATATGGTAATATTCTTTATGGTGGAGGCTTAATGAAGCTAAAATCAAAAAGAACAATACTTGGACAATTCGGTTATACTGGAGCATTTGTATTTGCCGATTTAGACAATAGAACTTTCTGTACAGGTTATTTATCACAAGAAGGTTCACAACAATCATTACCAAAGATGATAGTTGAATTATTTGATAAAATTTAAAAGAGGTCAAAAGCCTCTTTTTTAACAGTGTTGAGGTAAGTTTATATGGATAATGATCTTTTAACAGCAAAAAAAATGCTAGATAGTGGTTGTAGTACTGTCTTAGTTTATAATGGCATAGTACTAACAAATAATAAAGATATAGAAGTTGCTATAAATGAATTTATATCTAGCAAATTAGATTTTAAATTATTTACTTTAGGAGTGAAAGAAATAAATTCTTTCATTTCTTCTTTAATCATAGACTTAAATGTTAAATGTATTATTACATATAAACTTAGCAATATTGCTAAAGATATTTTAGAAAAAAATAATATAAAGTGTAGTTATAAAGAATTAATTATTGAAGTTGAAAATTAAAATAAGAAATTATTTTTAAAATATATAATGAGGTGTTATTATGCTTTTAAAAAAGATGTCTGAGACATTTGATTTAAGCAAGGAAATATTAGATAAATATGTTAGCTCTAGTATTTCTGCAAACAAGAAAACAGAAACCTATAATGTTATTGTGGCATTTAAATCTTTAGTAGATTCAAATGATATCATTGACTTCTATTCTAAAGCAGAGGAATTCTTAGATAAGAATTTAGGCGTTAAATATAATTTGTTAATTAATTATTTAGAACAAGCTAATTATAGTGAAATAGATATGATTTCATATTATAATGATGTTTTAAACGATTTATGTAAAACAAAGAGTAGATTGTTAGTGCTTAAAGGATTAAACGTGGAATTTATTGATAATAAATTTGTTATTAATGTTCCAGATTCTTTTGTTAATTTTAACTTATATACTAGAGAAATAGAAAAAAGATTTAGTATATTAGGTATGCCTATAACAATAGAAATAAAATCATTTGTAGAAAATGTTAAAGCGGAAAAAGAAGTTGAGGTAGTATTAGAAGATGATTTTGGAGTAAAAACAGTTAAATTATCTGAAAGTGATATGTCTCATCCTAAACAAACTAATGAAAAACCAAGCTATTATGGCAAGAGAAAAGAAAAAGAATATTCATCTAAAGTAGTTGAGCCTATATCAGTAATACCTTCTGATATGCTTGGCTTAAGTGATTATGAAAATACTAAAGGCCCACTTGCTTTTAGGATAAGAGGAGAAGTATTAAAAACAGATTTTAAGACTACTGAAAGTTCAAAATATAAATCAGGAAAATTAACTATTTTTAATATAACAATAACTGATTATACTGATACTATATCATCAGTAAAATATATTTTTGATGATAAAGAATTAGATGAAATGAAAAAAATAAAACCGTCTGACTGGGTAGAAATAGATGGTACAGCATTCTATAGCTCTTACGATAAAGATGTAGTTTTAAGAGCAAGAACAATAGAAGCAATTGAAAAACCTAATATAAAAGGTAGAATGGATGAGGAAGAAGAAAAAAGAGTAGAATTACACGTCCATTCAAAGATGAGCCAAATGGATGCAGTAGGTGAAATTGAAGATTATGTCTCAACAGCTAAAAAATGGGGTCATAAAGCCATTGCCTTGACTGACCATGATGGTGTTTATGGATTCCCTACATTTGCTAAAGCATGTGACAAGGCAGGCATAAAGCCTATATACGGTGTTGAATTATCCAAAGTTGATAAAAGCGATATAATGATTGCTTTTAATGATATGGATATAGATTTAGAAGATGCAACATTTACTGTATTTGACGTAGAAACAACAGGTTTATCAAATCAATTTGATGAGATAATTGAAATTGGTGCTTATAAATTACATAATGGTAAGCATACAACTTCATTTGAAAAATTAATTAAGACTGAACGTCCTCTTCCTGACAAAATTGTTAATTTAACTAATATAACTAATGCAATGTTAGAAAAAGAAGGCGAGGATAGAAGTGTAGTACTTAGAGAATTCTATAATTTCATTAAAGGTACTATATTAGTAGCTCATAACGCTAAATTCGATACAGGAATGATTTATGAATCATTTAAACGTAATGGTATTGAATTTGAAGAATTCCCTGTACTTGATACATTACAATTGTTTAGATTATTCCATTTCGATGAACTTAAGAAATTTGGTTTGGACCAAATGACTAAATTTTATAAGATTCAATTAACTGATCACCATAGAGCAAAAGATGATGCTTATGCAACTATGGAATGCTTTGCAAAGATGCTTGATGAACTTAGAATGAAGGGAGTATCTAACTACAATAAAGTAAATTCTTTAATACCTGATGATTGGTGGAAATGGCCATTTGGAAGTCATATTACCATTTTAGCTAATAATCAAGTAGGGTATAAAAACTTATTTAAAATTCTAAGTGATTCCCTAACAGTTCATATGTATAATAGAACAAGAGCATTAACTGAAGTAATTGATAAATATCATGAAGGGGTTTTAATAGGTAGTGCTTGTATTAATGGTGAAATATTTGAAACTGCATTAAATAGAAGCTATGATGAATTATTAGAAAAAATGAAATTTTATGATTATATTGAGGTACAACCTATAAGTGTTTATGCACATTTAAGAATTGGTACATATCTAGATCCTGATTATAGATTACAAGAAGCTGTTAAAAGAATAATTAAAGCAGCTGATGAATTAGGAAAAATGGTTGTAGCTACAGGCGATGTTCATTACTTAAATTTAGAAGATAGAAAATATAGAGATATTTATCTAAGAACAAAAGGTCTAGGAGGAGCACTTCATCCACTTGTAAAATATCCTGGAGTAACTGAACAACATCTTAGAACAACAAAAGAAATGCTTGACGCATTTAGCTTCCTAGATAATGATTTAGCTAGAAAAATAGTTATTGAAAATACTAATAAAATTGCTGATATGATTGAACCTATTCAAGTATTCCCTAAAGGATTATTTGATCCAGCAGATGATGAATTTAAGGACTCTTTAGGAGTACCTTCAATTGAAAAAGAATTGATTAGAATGGTTAATGAAAATGCTCATAATATATATGGAGATGAACTACCTCTAATCGTTAAAGAAAGGCTAGATAAAGAGCTTAACAGTATTGTTACAAATAAATTCTGTAGTGTATATTATATGGCTCATATTTTAGTTAAAAAGTCCCTTGAAGATGGATACTTAGTAGGTAGCCGTGGATCTGTAGGTTCAAGCTTTGTTGCAACAATGATGAATATTACAGAAGTTAACCCACTATCTCCACACTATAGATGTCCAAGATGTAAATTCTCATCATTTAAAATGAATGATGAAGAAAGAGAAAAGTATGGCGTTAGGCCAATAGAAGCTGAACTACAAGAAAAATTAAAAGATGTAGATTCAGGATTCGACTTACCAGATGCTATATGTCCTATATGTGGTACACCACTTAAGAAGGATGGACATGATATACCATTTGAAACATTCTTAGGCTTTAAAGGAGATAAAGTTCCTGATATTGACTTAAACTTCTCAGGAGAATATCAAGGTAAAGCACATGCCTTCATTCGTGATGTTATGGGATATGATAATGCCTTTAGAGCAGGTACTTTACAAACAGTAGCTGATAAGACAGCGTTTGGTTATGTTTTAGGTTATTGTGAAGATAATCATATATCAATGAGAAAAGCTGAAAAAGAGCGTGTTGCTAACATTATCCAAGGCGTTAAGAGAACTACAGGACAACATCCAGGAGGTATTGTCGTTGTTCCAAAGAGAATTGATATTTATGATGTTACACCTATTCAATACCCATCAGATGATACAACAAACGAATTTAGAACGACACATTTTGAATACCATTCATTTGAAAGTAATTTATTAAAACTTGATATACTAGGACACGATGATCCTACTATTATTAGATATTTAATGAACTATGTAAATGAACATCCAAATGAATTCCCATTTAATAGAGCTCAAGATATTCCAGTAGATGATTCAAATGTTTATAAAATATTTGGTTCAACAGAAGTATTAAATGTTAATCCTGATGATATTTTAAGCGAAGTAGGAAGTTTAGCTATACCAGAATTTGGTACTGATTTCGTTAGACAAATGTTAATAGATACAAAGCCAAAGAGATTTGCTGAATTAGTAAAAATATCTGGTCTATCACATGGTACTAACGTATGGTTGAATAACGCCAAAGACTTAGTCACAGGTAAAAAGACTGATTATGGTAAGATTCAATTCAGTAGTATCATCGGATGTCGTGATGATATTATGGTTGATTTAATGTATATGGGCCTAGAACCATCTATGTCATTTAAAATAATGGAATTTGTTAGAAAAGGAAAGCCTAAAAAAGATCCTGCATCTTGGGAAGGTCATGTTAAGTACATGAGAGAACATGGTGTGCCTGAATGGTATATTTGGTCTTGCGGTCAAATTGAATACATGTTCCCTAAAGCCCATGCGACTGCTTACGTTTTAATGGCTCTAAGAATTGCTTGGTTTAAAGTATATAAACCACTATTATTCTATTCTGGTTTCTTCTCTAAGAGAGTAGATACATTTGATGTTGTTAGAATGTGTAGCGATGAAAAGACTATTAGAAATAGGGTAGTTAATCTTATGGAAAACAAATTAGAAGATGGTGAAGAATTATCTAGTGCTAAGATTGATGGACACATTCAATGCTTAAGAGTTGCCTTAGAAATGGTTTGTAGAGGTATGCATTTTAAGATGGTTGATATTAATAATTCACTAGCTACTGAATTCAAAATCATTGAAGAAGAAAATGCCTTACTTTGCCCATTTATTGCGATTGATGGACTAGGCGCTGCCGTTGCTGAAGGAATTGTAGAAGAAAGAAATAAGAAACCATTTAGCTCTATTGCTGATGTATTAAGCAGAACAAAAATCAATAAAACTATTGCAGATGTAATGGTTTCTTTAGGATGCTTTGGAGATTTAGTAAGCGAGCAAGATGAGGAAGAAGAAACAAATTTATTTAGCTTTAATTAGAGTAGTGCAATATATGCATTACTCTTTTTTTATTGAAAAAAAGATGTAATTATTATATAATTTGATAGGAGAGGTGATTCGTTTTGAAAATTATTTCAAGAAATCCAATGTTTAGAACTATTGAAAAAGATCAAAGCTATGGATATGAAAAAGAAAGTTCATGTACAATACATGGTATATTCGGTAAAACTTTACTTTTACTTTTACTTGCTGTAGCAGGTGCTGCAATTTCTATTGTAATGCTTAATGGAGTTACTGATGAAGATCATTTAATGACATTTGTTGGAGCTTTAATTGGTGCAATGATTGTTGCATTAATTGCTGGATTAATTGCTAATTTCTCTAGAAGATTATGTCCAATATTCTCACCAATATATGCTATTGCTGAAGGCTTTATGTTAGGATTTATATCATTAATTGTTGATATTTATTATCCTGGTGTTGCTTTAACAGCTATAGTTTGTACATTTGTAGTAACATTTGTTATGGGATTATTATATTTTACTGGAATTGTAAAAGTAGGGCATAAATTTAAAACATTTATTCTTGTTGCTTTAATTTCTTTAATATTAGGATCTATTATTTTAGCTATTCTTGCTGCTTTAAATGTTCCAGGAATGAGAGATATCTTATATGATGTACATAATCCTATTGGATGGGCAATTGATATTATATTAGTATTATTTGCTGCATTAAGCTTATTAATCGATTTTGATTACGCAGCTGAATTAGCTGATTCAGAAGCTGATAAAAAATATGAATGGCATGCTGCTCATTGCTTAGCAGTTGGTGTAATGTATTTATATGTTAGAATATTAGAACTACTTGTAAGAATAGCTGCTGCATCTAAAAAATAAATAAAAGAAATACTCCAGTTGGAGTATTTTTTATTTATATAGTAATTAAATTATGTTATAATTAATTTGTATTTTTGAGTATTGAAAGGAGAGCAATTCTTTATTGCTAGATTAATATGTTTAGATTAAAGTTTTTAAATAGCACAAGAAAAACATTTTTATATTTGGCAATATTTACTGCCCTACTTTTGATTTTTTTTACAGCTTTTATTGCTATATATTCTGATGCTTTTTATACATGTTGCTCAGATGATTTATTGCAATATTTTAAAATAGAAGAAGGCTTTGCTCTTCAAATAAAAACGGGTAATTTATCTTTTTATAATTTTAGTAATTATTTAGGGGCATCTTTTTATTCAGATACTTATTACATTCAGTTTGATGTATTTACATTTATATCAATTCTCTTATCGTTCTTTATGAACTTTGAGATGGCCTTTGGTATTACTGAATTAGTTAAATTATTCTTTGGAACTCTTATGTTTGGCTATTTCTTATATTTAAGAAAATGCTCTAATAAAGCAATTTTAGTTAGTTGTCTTATATATTTTGTTTGTGGATATAATTCGTGTATGATGGCCTTTTCAGGATTCTTTTCACTAGTATTTTATTATCCATTTGCAGCTGTATGTTTAGAAAAATATAAAATGGGTAATAAAGTTTTGTTACCATTATGTAGCGCTATATTAGTTTTCTATAACTTTTATTTAGGTGCTTGTACAATGCTATTTATGGGAATGTGGTTTATCCTAAGTTATTTTTTAGACAATAAATTAGAGACAATTAAAAATAACATTTTAAAGGTTAATCCAAATTGCAAGCATGTTACTTTAAAAGCAATTCTAATATATTTAGGAAGAGGATTTGTTAGTGGCGTAATATGTGCAATGTATATGATAGTAGGTATAATGATAACTACAATCATTTTACTTCCTAGTATAAGCTTTTTCTTAAGTGATTCATTCCCAAGAAGCGATAATTTCTATAAATGGAGTTTTAATTCTAAAGAGGGATATTCAAGTATCACAATGGCAAAGATGTATGCTAGAATTCTAGGAAATTTATTTACCCCAACATACTCAACTGATTTCTATGGCTTTGTTAATGACTATATAACAGATCATAATTCTTTATTCCTAACTATTTCAGGTCTTATGATTCTATTATTTGTCTTTAAACTTAAGGATAGGGATTCAAAAATATACAAGATAGCTTTAGTAGTAGAAGTCTTATTACTATTATTCCCTTTTACATATATGTTATTTAGTTTAAATGGTTGTCCATATACAAGATGGTTTGGAATGCTTAATTTCTTAAATCTATTAGTTGTTGGGCATGTTATAACTAAAACAGATTTCAAATTTGATTTCTTAAGTGTTAAATCTTTGGTAACAAATTTAATATTATTTGCTATTATCATTATTGTTTTAAACTATTATTTAAAAAATATTTTTGGTGCAAGCATTATAGAAATATTAAAAGGCAAGAAAATGGTTTTAAATAAAAAGTTAGAAGATATGGAAACAGACATTATAATGATGCTTGTTGCACTTGGAATAATCATATTATTAACATCATTATCCGGCAAAAAGCTTCAATCTAAATTCAACATAATGCCTTATGTTTTAGCTTTTGAACTTGTTATTAGTTTTGGCTTTATGTTTGGGCCTAAGGTAGATAATTATAATACTTATTGGTTTGCAGAAGAAAAGAAGCGAATGACAAATTACTTAAATAAGAACTTAGAAAGTCCATATGAAAGTAATTTCTCAAGAACACATATAAAAACATATGTTGGTGATGATTACGTTAATGGTGATAACTTAAGTAGAACAAATTTATATTTATCAGATCTACGTGTATTTCATTCATTCTATGATTGTAATACGAATGATTTAATAAAGATGTTTTATGATACGTCATCAGGCAATGCAGAAACAAGAAATTCTAAAATGTTATTAAATGAATATTCATTATTTGTTCAACAAACACTTGCAAATAGATATATCGTCACTGATTCAAACAGTGATGACGATTATAATTTCAATTTACCTGATAAATACTTTACATTATTAAATGATGATGGACATTATAGAACATATGAAAACAAAAATTATTCTCTATTTATGATTTATGATAAAAAGATAAGTCAAGATGATTACTCATTATATTTAACTCATTTAGCTAAGCAACAATATGTTTTAAACTATTGTTCACTATATAAAGAAGATTATGATAAGATTATGCTTGAAAAAGGAACTCCAACAAGCACAGTTGTTTCATATTCAATTAATTATAATGATAGTGAAGAATTAATAGATGAAAAGAAAAACATGGTTGGTTACGTTATTAATCAAAGTGGAAGAGTTATTCCTAGTGAAGGTGTAATGCATTTCTATTTCTATGGATACCAAAGTGCTAGAAGTGTTACGTTTAAAAAAGTAGAATTAGAATATGAAGATGGAAGAAGAGAAGATTGTTTATCTGGCTATGCATATTATACAGAAAAACCAAAAATAATATGGATAGAAAAAACTAGTTCTTATGATAAACTAGATGAGAGTGATAAATCACTTAGAGTAGAATTTGCTAATTATTCATTATATGAAGAATATATTAATAGAATGAATTCTTATAGTAATTTAAGCCTTAAAATTGATAATAATAAATTACATTTATCATATCATAGAGATATTGATAAGACTAATGTTGTTGTTTTACCAATTTCATATAATGATTGTTGGAGTATAGATAAGGATTATGAAATAATGAAGATGTATGGTGGAATGCTTGGAATAGTTGTTCCAAAAGATGGAAATGATATAAATATCACCCTTACATTTAATCCTAGATACTTAAATGGTAGTGCCTTAATTTCTATATTAGGTTCTACTATATATATGTTAGTCCTAATAGGTAATTATAGGAGGTTAAGAAAAGATGAAGAAGATTACAATTATTGTTCCGTGCTATAATGAAGAAGATGTTCTTGATTCCTTTTATGAAGAAATTCAAAAATGGTTCAATACAAATTATGAAATGAATATATTATTTGTTAATGATGGAAGTAAAGATAGAACTTTAGAAATAATAAAAGGATACGCTAAAGAAAATGATAAAGTAAAATATATTTCTTTTTCTAGAAACTTTGGAAAAGAAGCTGCCATGCAAGCTGGTTTAGAAAAATGCAAGGATAAAGATGCAGTTATTATAATGGATGCTGATCTTCAACATCCACCTCACTTAATTCCTAAGATGATTGAAAATTGGGAGAATGGTTATAATATCGTTTATACAAAGTTTTCAACTAGAAAAGGTGAATCTTTATTAAAAAGATTCTTTACTAAATGCTTTTACGGCGTTTTTAATCACTATGGTGATGTAAAAATGGAACAGGGAGTAAAAGATTACCAATTATTAGATAATAAGGTAATTAAGGCTTTCCTATCCCTTCCTGATAACAATAGGTTTATGAAAGGAATATTCTCATGGGTAGGATTTAGTAAAGTATGTATTCCATTCGATTTTGTTGAAAGAACAAAAGGAAAATCAAAATGGAGTTTTAGAAAACTATTTAAATATGGTTGGAATGGTGTAAATCAATTCTCTAATATTTTAATGGTTTTTGTGAAACTAGCTATGTTTTTAGTATTTGCTTTAGCTGTTACAGAAACAATTCTTTATTTCACACATTGTATAGATGGATATGATTTTAAATATTATTTATTACATTTAAAAATTGATTTATATGCATATGTTTTATTCTTCTTAATGCGTATGTTATTCTATTTGACTTATTCTAATAGAAGACAAATATTTAATAGACCTATTTATTTAATAGAGGAAGAAACAAATGATTAAAAGAATATGGAAGATGTTTTGGAATAAGAAGTTTATTAAGTTTTGTATCATAGGAGTATGTAATACTATTATCCATATGGTAACATTATGGTGCATGCATAGATTGTTTGATGCACTTAATATTCTTCAAGAAGAAAATCTTTTAGCAGTAGAGGTATTGTTAAGTAATGCAGTTGCTTTTACTGTTGCATCTATTTTCTCTTATTTCGCTCATAATTACTTTACATTTAAGAATAAGACAAGAAGCAAGAAAGATTTCTGGGAATCAATGTTTGTTTTTGCGGCCAGATTTGGCTTAACTGAGCTATTAACGTATATTTTCGTAACAATATTCAAAGCATTGAAACTTGGATATGTGTGGACTAAATATGTTGGACCATTTGGAGCATCAATTATAATGATTCCTATCGCATATTTATGCTTATCTAAAGTTTTAGATCATTCAAAGGATAATAAAAATGAAGAAAATGAATCTAACGCAGATGAAGAAAATAAAGAAGAAAAAGAAGAATTAAATGAAGTAGAATAAAAAAGTATATGATATAATAGAATAAAGGGGTGATTCAAATATGAAAAATATAAATAAGAACATTTTAATCCTTATAGCAGGTGGTACTGGTGCCGGAAAAACAACAGTAACAAATGAAATCTTAGATGAGTTACAAGGAAATGTTACTGTTATAAATCAAGATGATTATTATAAATCATTTGATGATTTGTCTTTTGAAGAAAGAAAAAGAATCAATTTTGATCATCCGGATGCAGTAGATATGAACCTTCTAGTTTTACATTTAAAGAGATTATTAAAAGGTCAATCAGTTCCTATGCCTAGATATGATTTTATTAAGCATAAGAGAAAAGCAGCAAAAGAGGTTGTAAGACCTTCATCAGTTATAATTCTTGAAGGAATTATGGCTTTAGAAGATGAAAGAATAAGAGATTTAGCTTCAATTAAGATTTATGTTGAATCTGATGATGATATTAGATTTATTAGAAGATTAGTTAGGGATGTTAATGAGAGAGGTAGATCTGTAGATGATGTAATTGATCAATACTTATCAACAGTTAAACCAATGTATCATGAATTTGTTAAGCCAACTAAGCGTTATGCAGATATTATTATTCCAAACGATAAATCACATTCAATCGCCGTAGATGTAATTGTTGCTAAAATAAAAAATATTTTAAAGGATTTAGATGAGGATTAATATGATTGGTATTATTGGCGCTATGCAAGTTGAGATTGATGAATTAGTTCCTTTAATTCAAAATCTAAAAACAAAAAAAATAAACAATAGAACATTCTATGTTGGAAATATTGAAAATAAAGAAGTAGTAGTAGTAGAATGTGGAGTAGGAAAAGTTAATGCTTCAATCACTACTACAATGCTTTTAGAAAATTTTAAAATAGATTATATTATAAATACTGGTGTAGCTGGTGGAATTGGTGTTAATCCTCTAGATTTAGTTATAGGAGATAAATTAGTATATCATGATTTTGATATATCACCACTTGGATATGAAAAAGGAGTTATACCAGGATTAGGTAAAATATTTAATACTGATTCTAATATTAGAGATTTAATAGAGACTATTGTAAAAGAAAATAACATAAGCTATAAAGTAGGAAATATTGCTTCAGGTGATATATTTGCAACTAATAAAGATGTAATAAATGGCTTAGGTATGGAAATATCAGCTATTGAAATGGAAGGATGCGCTATTGCTCAAACAGCTAAAATATATGGAATTCCTTTTATTTCTATAAGAGTAATATCAGATATTATAGGTGAGAATAATCAAAGTGTATCATTTAATTTAGTAGAGAAAAAAGCCGCATATTATGCTTCTTTTATAGTTTTAAAAATAATCAAGAAATTAGTATTGACAAAATAATAAAATATATAGTATAATAATTAAGGCTAGAAAGAAGCCTTAATATGGCCCTTTGGTGAAATGGTTTAACACACATGCCTTTCACGCATGCATGTATGGGTTCGAATCCCGTAAGGGTCACCACTTGAAAATTAAGAGCACAAAAAGTGCTCTTTTTTTGTTTTTACAATTATGAAAAGGCTTTATCATTGTAAAAAAAATTTATAATTATATAATTATAATGTAAGGTATTATTTATAAGAGGTGACGAATAATGTTTTATGCAGATTTGCCTGTTGATGGCGGTTTAAAATTCTTGTTCACAATGGCTATAATATTATTATCAACTAAAACTTTAGGTTTATTAATGCGTAAGATTGGTTTGCCTCAAGTATTAGGATATATTCTTGCTGGTATTTTGATTGGTGGAGCTATTTGGGGATTCATTCCTGGAGTAAATGATGATATGTTATTTCCACTACATCAAAGCGCAGAATTAAAGGCTTTTGCTGAAGTAGGAGTAATTTTAGTACTCTTTATGGCGGGTCTAGAAACGGATTTATCAGAGCTTAAACGAACAGGACTCATTTCCCTATTAATTGCTTTAGGAGGCGTTTTATTGCCTCTTGGACTTGGTATTTTAGCAGGTGGTATGTTCCTAGGATTTACTAAGTTCATATCATGTGTATTTATTGGAACTATTATGACAGCAACGTCTGTAGGTATTACAGTTGAAACATTAAGAGAAATGGGAAAATTAAAAGGAAGAGTTGGAACAACAATCCTTTCAGCTGCTATAATAGATGATGTTTTAGGTATTATTGTATTATCAATTGTTTTAAGTATAGATGGTGCTAGTGGAGCATCTTCACCAGTTCTTGGGGCAATTAATCCAAGCGGTAATGTAGCAATCTCTATTTTATGGATGGCTTTATTCTTTGCAGTAGCAATTGGTGTTGGTGTTATTCTATCAAAATTATTTACTCGTTTAGAGCAAAAGCATCCAAAAACTAGAAGACAATTAATATATTCTTTAGTTGTTTGTTTCGCTTATGCATTTATTGCTGAATATGTATTTGGTGTAGCTGATATTACAGGTGCATACATTGCGGGTGTTATATTATCAACAAATCACAAGAGTGCAGCTTATGTAGATAAACGTGTTAATACAAATACTTATATGATATTTGGCCCAGTATTCTTTGCTAATATAGGTATAGGCATGAGATTTGATCAGATGGATATTAAAATATTCTTATTTGGATTAGTATTCGTTGCATTTGCCATTTTAGGAAAGATTATAGGATGTGGAATTGTCGCCAAAGCAACTAAATTTAGTTTTAAAGATTCATTAAAAGTTGGCGTTGGTATGATAGCCAGAGGCGAAGTTGCTCTTATTGTAACAAGCAAGGGTATTGACGCAGGTATAATTGATCAAAAATATATGACTGTAGTTGTAATGCTTGTTTTAGTAAGTTCTGTACTAGCTCCAATATTATTAAAATTATTGTTTAAAAATGATAAAGATGACTCTAGTAATGATGAAATAAAAGAAGAAGTTAAATCAACAAATAATGAAGAAAATAATGCTAGTAATACTTCAGTATTAACAACAAGTGAAGAAACAGCAACAACAACTTAATATTAAATAAAAATGGCGGTAAATATGCGGTCAAATGCTAAACAAAAAAATTAAAAATAGATATTTACAATTAAAATTGTGTATGCTATAATTAGTGTGTTGTCTAGTGGATTGAATGTATGTGCCCATAGCTCAACTGGATAGAGCGTTTGACTACGGATCAAAAGGCTGAGGGTTCGATTCCTTTTGGGCACGCCATTAACATCGGGAAATAGCTCAGCTTGGTAGAGCGCTTGGTTTGGGACCAAGATGTCGCAGGTTCGAATCCTGTTTTCCCGACCATTTTAATATATGGCCCTATAGCCAAGTGGTAAGGCAAGGCACTGCAACTGCCTGATCATTGGTTCAAATCCGATTGGGGCCTCCATTGAATAAAAACGAGACTTTTCGATAGTGTCAATTTGACATATTGATAAAAAGTCTCTTTTTTTTAACTTATTTTTGGAAAAAACCGCCGTTTTGGGCTTTAGCTGTCCCTTAACACTTGAGGGGTGATAAATTATGAAACATATAATAACAAAAGAAACAATAAAATATTTAGAAGAGGTTAAACCGAAGCAATTTTATTCTTACGCTTTGTTTAAGAATATATTTGGTGATGATGACATACCATATGATTCTTTTAGAAAAGTATTAGTAAGAAGAGAAAAAGAAGGTATATTAAAATGTATTGGTAAAGGTCTATATGAATACCTTGATGGTGAAGATTCTGACTATCTAATTAATGAATTCACTAATAATGGAAAAGGATGCTACATTGATTTAAAAGAATATATTAATGATATTGGTTTTAATTCGTATGTCATCTTTACATCTGTTGCCGGTGAAAATGGTTTGACATTACCTAATGGTATTGAAGTAATACAATGTGATATTGATTATAATGAATCAAATATTAAACTTGTAAAATTCTTATATGCATATAGTAAACTAAGCTTTGCTGTATTTTACAAAATAGAAAACATAGATGATATAAGATCATGCTTCGATATAAAGGTATTTGAAATTATTAATGAAAAACTAAGATTTAATGATTCATCAAAAAGATTATTGTTTAAACAGCTTGATATAATTTAAATAATTATTTAACATCTATGCCTGAGGAGGCGTAGAATAATGAAATTGTTTTTAAAACAAAGAAATATGTATTACATGAAATATTGGTGCTTACATGTTAGTGAGGCAGATGTATCAGCAGAATTGTGTAAATTATATTTAGAAGGTCCTAGTGATAATCCGATAGAAGATTTAGGTAAGTTCTTTAAAGAAATGGATGCTGCAAATTTATTGATAAAAGAGTATCAAATATTTATTGAAGAACTTGATGAAGTTGAATATAAGGTATTGATGTCTTATGTTAATGATGAACCTTTAGAATCAATGGATAAGAATTGCTATGAAAATATTAAACTAAAAGTATTTAAAAAATGGTGTAAGAAATTCATGGTTGATAATTTAATATTTATTCATGAATTAGATACACCTAAATTAGGTAAAATACTAAAAGACAAAAGATTAGAAAAATATTATAGTGTAAATAGTGTTACCGATTTCTTGGGTATTAGCGCAGATGTATTAAGAAATTATGAAACTGGAAGAAGAACTCCTAGAATAAATGTACTTTATGCTCTATGTGAACTATATGAATTAAAAATTGAAGATGTAATAAAAGAAGCATTAAAATAATTTATAATCTTTAACAATTCTAAAGAATGTTCCTCTTGATACTCCAATTAATTTAGCAGCCTCAATATTATTTATTTCATGTTTTAAATATCTATTAATTATTTCATTGGTGTTAGATGGAAGAAGTACTTTAGGTCTTCCAAATTTAACACCTTTTTCTTTTGCGATTCTAATTCCTTCAGCTTGACGTTGTCTTATATTATTTCTTTCGTTTTCTGCAACAAATGATAATACTTGAAGTACTATATCACCTATAAATTTACCAACTAGATTTTTACCTTCAATTCTAGTATCAAGAAGTGGCATATCCAAAACCTTTATATCAGCTCCTATTGTTTTGGTTATTCTAGACCATTCTTCTAATATCATTTGGTAATTTCTACCTAGACGATCTATTGATTTTATTATTAGTAGGTCGTCTTTTTTTATTTTCTTGATAAGTCTTTGGTAATTAGTTCTATCAAAGTCTTTACCTGATTCCTTATCTATATAGATATGCTTATCATCAATACCAAGTGTTTTAATCTCCTCATATTGTCTATCTATTTTTTGTTGTTTAGTTGAAACTCTAATATATGCGTAATTCATTTTTATAACCTCCACTATAATACACCAATATATCCTGGAGATTATCAAGTTAAAAATGAAAGAAGAGGTAGAAAAGATATAAAAATGTATACCTTTTGATACCTCAATATTTCATTAAAATTTACACGATTTAACACCAAATTCAAATGTAATAGCACAAATTTCTTTGAATTTATTATATCAAAAAACAGTCTTTTTTACTATAGATTTTTGGACTTGATTAGTATGATGCCTCGAGTTATTTGGAGGATATTAATCATGAGTACGTTTGATAATTTTGTTAATGCTAGTAGAGAAGATGAACTAAAAGCCGCGTTTTTAGATGATATTAATGTTCAGTTAGATATGCGTTTTAATATAGATTGTTATACAGATAATGTTTTATTCGAGTTTAAATATGATTATGATATTAGAAGACCGGATGTATTAGCTCAAGCGTTATATTATTTGAATATATTAAAAAATAACGGAGAAATAATACCGAAATTTATTTGTCTAATTAATAAATATGAAGCTAGCGTTTTTACATCTAATATATTTCAAGAAATATATAATAAAGATAGTCTATTTGTTACTGGTAGTCCTAGCAATCCTAATGAAAATGTAATTCAAAAAGCTGCTGAACATATTAATGAATTATATTATAGTTCTAGCTTAGAACTTGAAGAAGATTATTTTGTTGCAGTTTCATCGATAAAAGATATAGTAAGAAAAAAGAGAATAGTTCCTGATAAGATTAAGATTACGAACGTTAGAAGAGCTTATAATGGTTATGTTAGACAATTAGGAAATTATATATTAGCTAGTAGTTCATCAAATGGTGTATTTGAATTTAGAGCCGATGCTATAGGTAGAGCAACAGTTGTATCACAAAATATGCTTGGAGATTATGTGATTGATTTTCAATTTGATAATGGTGCTAAAAGAATCGAAAACATAAGTAAATCCGCATATGATTCATATTGGATGCAATGGAAAAGAATCACAGATAATTCTGAAGCGATAGATGTATTTAAGACAATATATGATTTATTAGGCCTATCTGATAGAAGAACTAAAGGTCAGTTTTATACACCAAAAAATTTAGCTAAAGAGGCATGGAAGAGAATTACTGAAGTACTTGGCGATAATTTTTGGCAAAGTGGAAATTGGAGAATATGGGATTGTTGTGCAGGGACTGGTAATTTAGAGTATGAAATAATACCGAATCAATGTAAACAATATATGTATCTTTCAACTTTGGATATTGAAGAAGTCGATCAATTAAAGCAAAAATTTCCAATTTCAAGAGGGATTTTCCAGTTTAATTTTTTAGATGATCATAATAATAAATTGCCACAAAATTTAAAGGATGATATGTCAAATGAAGATATTAAGTGGCTATTTTTAATAAATCCACCATATGTAGAAGCACAAGGAAAAAGTGGAGTTCAAGGTGGAACCACTCAATCAAATCTTCAATATTTAATGCAACATCAAAATCTTGGAGATGCTGCCAGAGAAATGTTTGCTCAGTTTCTATATAGAATAGAAAAGGATTTTAAAAATAAATATTTCTTAGGTTTATTCAGTGAGGTAAAATTTATAGTATCCAAAAAATTTGAGGCATTTAGGTTATGGTGGAGGCCAACATATAAAGGCGGCTTTGTTGTTAATGCATCTGAACATTTTCAGCATGCTAAAGAGTGGCCACTTGTTTTTTCCTTATTTGATAGGACATTTAGACAAGAATATACATATGGAAATAGCCATTGGGATAACCAGGTGATAAAATATGATGTATTTGATAAGAATTTAAATATTATTGGTGAAAAAATATTTAACTTATATGATAAAAATAATAATTTGAGAAATTATTTTCCAAATAATTCTCGTGATTTGATAGTTAAAATGCCTTTGTTATCAAGTGGTATTAAATTAAGTACAGGAAAAGAATACTGTTCTCCTTATGGTCCAAATAATTTTATTGGAACAATGGTATTTATCGGACCAGATTTTCAACAGCAAAACAGGTGCTTCATTGCTAGTGGTATAACGAATACTAATCATAATAATATATATTTAACTGAAAGTAATTTTAAAGATGTTTTAATTGGGTTTGCGCTTTATAAAGCCCCTCAAATAACATGGTTAAATAATAAAGATTGCTTTAAAATTCCAAATAGAGAACTTACAAATGAAGAAAAAAGTGATTGTATATTATATTCATTAGTTTCTCCAAGTAACCAGAGTGCATCATATAGATTTGATGATGGATCAATTATTGAAAATAAATTAAATCCTCTTGATGCTACTATGTTTAATTTTAATGATTGTAGTGAAGTGGGGAAAAAAGTTTTTGAGCTATTAAAAAAATATTTAGAAATAAAAGTAAATTATAAACAAATAAATACTCCATTTGGTAAAGGTAAATTTTTGGGATTATATCAATATAAATTGCAAAATAATCTAAACCAATGTTATGGTATAAAATATGATGTTGAATTAGAAGATGCAATTGAAGAATTACGAATCAAGATAGAAAATTTATCGCTTGAAGTTTGTTTTTAGTTTTTTAGAATGATAGTAGGGGTGGACAAAATAGGCTAAGGGTGGACAAAATCCCAGATGGGGTGGACACTTTGTATCAATTAGCTAGTCCTAAGCCAACTTTTTTAGACTTAAGCGATCAGGCACTTACATACCAATCGCTTTTTTTTATTTATAATTAATTATGCACTATGGTATAATTAAATCATAATTGATTCCAAATATTTGAAAGAAGGAATAATATGGATTTTTTTAGATTAGAAGGGAAAAACTTAGTTTTAAGAAAAGCTGTATTTGATGATTACAAATCAATTTTTAAGCATGTTTGGAGTGATAAAGATATTTATGAATTGATGTTGTTTGATCCTATCTACGATGAAGAAGATGCTAAAAAAAGAATAAATGAAATTATTGAAATTCAAAAAAACACTTACACTTATTTTGTAGCACTAAAAGATAGTGATGAAGTAATTGGTTTATGTGGCATAAATGAGGTAAGTAAAGGAATTTTTGAAGAAACAGGAATATGTCTTTCCAAGGAATATCAATCAAAAGGATACGGGAAAGAATTATTAAGTATGTTACTTGATTTAGCTTTTAATAAACTATTTGCAAAAACATTTGTATATGCTTATTTTAAAGATAATATTAAATCTAAAATGCTTGCTATGCATTTTGGCTTTAAATATAGCCATACAGAAGAAATGATTAGATCATGGGATAATAAAAAAGTTATAGTTGAATATTGCACATTAAATGATGAAGATTATAAGAAACAAAAAAACAAGGCTTAATTACCTTGTTTATTTTTTTACTGTATATATTACTGTATCATCATCATTATTACGGTCTATTTCATCTTTAAGTATAGACAATAATAGAGCCATTACTAAATAGATAATACCAAATACTAAGCTTATTACACCTAGGATAGTAAATACTAAACTAGCAAGATTTGTCACACCAAGAATAATAAGAATTACACCAAGTGATATTTTAGTAATTTCAAGTTTGAATTGTTCCTTCTTATCTTTTGCTGAAAGTATTTCAAGAAGTGGAAGAACAAGTAATATTGAACCAGTTACAATTAATAATACCTTGCTTTCAGTTACTATTAATAAAATACCTATTATTATTTGAATTATGGATAATGCTGCAACAATCAAATATCGTTTATCTTTCTTAATTCTTGTAATGCTATCAAATAATACTAACGCATTAAAGAAGATTACAATTATACCAAGTAAAATATAAATGAATTTAATAATGTTTTCTGCTTTAACGGTAAGAAATATTATACCAATTGCAGCATAGAATAAACCCATAATGAATAAAGAAATGTCATTTCTTTTCATATGAATCACCTCACAAAATATATTATATAAAATATTTTTACACAAAAAAATATGAAAACGTTTATTAATTGACATATATCATTTAATGATATATTATTTAAATGGTAGGAGGTAAAAAATATGAAACAAATTAAGGGTTTAGCAATCAATGATATATCGTGTGTTGGAAGATGTTCCTTAACTGTTGCACTACCAATAATCTCAGCAATGGGAATTGAATGTTCTATTCTACCTACTGCAGT
>CAMVDS010000001.1 GCA_947166335.1 uncultured Mollicutes bacterium | reverse complement strand
CCTACAAGTAAAGATGCTAAACATTATATTGTTTATTACAAGATTATAAGCATAAACCAAGAATACTTAGACATCTTAGATAAAAATATAACAATAACTATTAACAAGAAAGAAATTGATAATAGAAACATTGAATTACCTAATGGAGAATTCACTTATGATGGTACAGCTAAATCATTAGCATATACTGGATCTCTTCCAGAAGGAATTACAGGTGTAAATTATTATAACAACAATCAAACTGAGGCTGAAAATTATGATGTAACTATGACATTTGTATATGATACTAATAATTATTCAGTATATGTTTTAAAACTTGAAGCAACTTTAACAATTAATAAAGCCACAATTGATATGAGTGAAGTTGAATTTAACGATTTAACTGTTACTTATGATGGAGAAGCTCATTCAATTATTGCTACTAATTTGCCAACAGAAATTACAAATGTTACATATACAAATAATAATCAAGTTAATGCTGGTACTTATCCAATTACTGCATCATTTGAATATGATACTAATAATTACAATGAAGTATCTAATTTGACTAAGACTTTAACAATTAATAAAGCAATAATCGATATGAGTAATGTTGAATTTAACGATTCAACTGTTACTTATGATGGTAATGAACATTCAATTACAGCATCTAATATTCCAAGTTTAATTACTGATGTTACTTATACAAATAATGGAAAAGTTAATGCTGGTACTTATGAAATAACAGTTACATTTGATTATGATAAATCAAATTATACTGCAACAAAAGATTCATTAACTGCAACACTTACAATTAATCCTGCTTCTATTACTGATGCAACTGTAACTGGTTATACAGGTGATTTTGATGATGAATCTCATAATGCTGCAGTTGAATACTCTGCAACAACAGTTGATGGTTCAACAATCACATGGTTATTCAGTAATGATAATGCAACTTGGGTTTCTGTTGATGAATTAAAAGTTAAGAATCCAACTGATTCAAAAACATATTATTATAAAGCAAGCGCAGCTAACCATGAAGATTTAACTGAAACATTTACAGTTAAGATTAGAACTATCACAACAATCACAATTGTTAACTTAGCTGCATTATCAAAGACATATGATGGAAATTATATAGTTGATCCAATTATTGAAACAAATAGTAGTTCTACTCCATACATTACATATATATGGGGTCCAAATAGTAGTGCACAAAAGCCTGTTAATGCTAATACTTATACAATTAAAGTTCAAGTTTCTGAAAATGAGGACTATACAGCATGTGTAGTAACAGGAACAATAATTATTTCAAAAGCAAATTATTCTTTACCAGCTAATTTATTTGTTGATAAGACTGTTACTTATACTGGTGAAGAATTTGAATTAATAATTAATGGAACTCTTCCATCAACATTAGAAGTAACTTATAAAAATAATAAATTAACAAATGTAGGTTCAACATTAGCAACAGTTACATTTGAAAATAAATCTGATAACTATAATGATGTAGAGCCAATGACTGCAACACTTACAATCACTCCTGCTACAATCACAAATCCTGATGTAGATGGATATAATGGAATAGCTGATGATGAATATCATAATGCAGCAGTTATTTATACTGCAAATACAGTTGATGGTTCAGAAATCACTTGGTTATTCAGTAATGATGGTGAAAACTGGGTTTCAGTTGATGAACTTAAAGTTAAAGATCCTAGTGATAGTGGTACTTATTACTTTAAAGCAAGTGCTGCTAACCACAATGATATTACTGGTTCATTTAATGTAGTAATTACAGAGAAAAATCCAGCAACAATCACAATTAATAACTTAGATGAATTATCTAAGATTTATGATGGTTCTTCAATTATTGATCCATCAATTAATAAGAACACCGATGGAGAAGCAACTATTACTTATTCACTTGATGGTGAAAACTGGTCTAGTGAAAAGCCAGTAAATGCTGGAACATACACTATTAAAGTTGTAACAGCAGAAACTTCTTCTTATGCTCAAGGTATTATTACAAAGCAATTTACAATATCTAAAGCAATAATTGATATGAGTAATGTTGAATTTAACGATTCAACTGTTACTTATGATGGTAATGAACATTCAATTACAGCATCTAATATTCCAAGTTTAATTACTGATGTTACTTATACAAATAATGGAAAAGTTAATGCTGGTACTTATGAAATAACAGTTACATTTGATTATGATAAATCAAATTATACTGCAACAAAAGATTCATTAACTGCAACACTTACAATTAATCCTGCTTCTATTACTGATGCAACTGTAACTGGTTATACAGGTGATTTTGATGATGAATCTCATAATGCTGCAGTTGAATACTCTGCAACAACAGTTGATGGTTCAACAATCACATGGTTATTCAGTAATGATAATGCAACTTGGGTTTCTGTTGATGAATTAAAAGTTAAGAATCCAACTGATTCAAAAACATATTATTATAAAGCAAGCGCAGCTAACCATGAAGATTTAACTGAAACATTTACAGTTAAGATTAGAACTATCACAACAATCACAATTGTTAACTTAGCTGCATTATCAAAGACATATGATGGAAATTATATAGTTGATCCAATTATTGAAACAAATAGTAGTTCTACTCCATACATTACATATATATGGGGTCCAAATAGTAGTGCACAAAAGCCTGTTAATGCTAATACTTATACAATTAAAGTTCAAGTTTCTGAAAATGAGGACTATACAGCATGTGTAGTAACAGGAACAATAATTATTTCAAAAGCAAATTATTCTTTACCAGCTAATTTATTTGTTGATAAGACTGTTACTTATACTGGTGAAGAATTTGAATTAATAATTAATGGAACTCTTCCGTCAACATTAGAAGTAACTTATACAAATAATAAATTAACAAATGTAGGTTCAACATTAGCAACAGCTACATTTGAAAATAAATCTGATAACTATAATGATGTAGATTCTATTACTGCTACTCTTACAGTTACTAAGGCTACTCCAACAACAAGTGGAATTAGCGTTAATTATGATGAAGGTGTAGGTTCATTCTTTACAACTAATAAAACTACTTCTTCAATCACATTTAATGGAACTTATAACACAGACGGCATAATATCTTATAGTGATGCTAGAGAAAGCCTTGAAATAGGCACATTATCTTATAGTTATACGTTTACTCCAACTGATACAACTAATTATGAAATAGTTAATGGAACAGTTGAAATTACAACTAAAGCAACAGTTGAATACTATGATGGTTCAACATTACTAAATACTTTATATGTTGCTAAAAATGGTACTGCTACTAACCTATCACTTACACCAAAAGTTGGATATACAGCTAATGGTTGGACATTAACAGGCAGTTCAACATTATATGATTTTACTACTTTAGTTACAACAAACTTAAGTTTAACAGCTAAATATACTTTAAATACTTATACAATAACTTATGTTTTAGATGGTGGAACAAACAATCCATCTAACCCAACAAGTTATAATGTACATTCAGATACAATCATTTTAGGCAATGCATCTAAGGATAGTTTTGAGTTCTTAGGTTGGTATACTGAAGATTCATTTACAAATAAAGTCACTCAAATAGTTAGTGGTTCTACTGGAGATATTACATTATATGCTAAATATGAAGAAATATTACCTGATTCATTAACAATCACTTACCACTTAAATGGTGGTGAAAATAATGATTCTAACCCTAGTTATTACACAGTTGAAACTACTCCATTTGAGTTATTAAGCCCAACTAAGGGTAATGCTTATACATTTGCTGGATGGTATTTAGATAGTTCATTTACAAATAGAATTGTAACTGTAGATCCATCAGTTATGAGTGAAAGCTTTGATGTATATGCAAAATGGAGTGCATTACAATATTCAATTATGTATTATTATGGCTCTGAAAGAATTACTGATTTAAATCCAAAGAGTTATACAATTGAAGATACAATAACTCTTCCAACATATTCAGTTTATAACCATACATTTAATGGTTGGTATACTGATAGTGCCTTAACTAACCCAATAACTACTATTCCAGCTGGTTCAACAGGTACTATCAAAGTATATGCAAAACTAACTGATAATGGGTTTACTGTTAGATTCTATGATACAGATAAAACGACATTATTAAAGAGTGAAACTACTTCTACTTATGGAAGTGTTACAGCACCGACATATAGTTATGATGATCACATCTACTTATTAAAGTGGGTAGATAAAGCAACAAATGAATTAGTTGACTTAAGTTATATTGATGCTAATTATGATGTCTTTGTTGAATTAGTTGTTATATCTTATACAGCAAGCATTTATTATGTTGATGCTGATGGATATTCTACTGCAAAGACTGGTTCTCCAATTATTACAAGTAAGACAATAGATAGTTTAACTTATGGTGATGATATCTCATTATATAGACAAATGAGAGTTACTGATGCATCAACTTATGATTTATTCTATATGTCGCCAATTGATACATTTGATTGGAGTTTAGTTGTAGCATCCCTTGCTATAGGAACTTCAAAAAATGCTAATGATGGTTCATGTGCATGCTATGCAACAGTTGATGGCACTGCTGGAACAATTAGAATCTATGTGTTCTGTATTCAACCAGTAGCAATCATTACTTCTTCTAGCCAAGCGATAGCATTTACTCAAAACTTAGACATGTCTACTTCTACTTATCAATTCTATTCAACAATTGATAGTGCATTTGAAGCATTTAATTCACAATCAGGAAAGTTGATGAGAATATATGGTAGATATAATGGTACAATAACAACAGATTGCTTTGGAACTGATGTAACTATAAATGCAATTACAGAAACAGTAGATGAAGTATCTATAACTAGACCTAAATTAACATATAGTAATTCAAACATTACTCTACACAACAATTACAATCTATCAAGTGGAAAGATAATTCTTCCTTATTCAAGAAAATGTACTGATACTACTGGATATACATTAGAGAGTAAAACTGTTTTATCTCCAAATAAAGTTCAAGGACTACTTATAATTGACGAAGACGTATCACTATCTTTATCAATTGCATTTAATATTGGTGGAGATATTTATGGTAGCGGTCAAGGACTAAATACAGTTAATGTTGGTGGCCATTCTGTAGTTATGAACAAAGGAACTATCAATCTAGAAAGTGGTTGTGTCTTATATAGTTATGGTTATCTAAAAGGAACTGGTATTATTTATTCAAATTCTGGCGCATCAATAAATGACTTATTCATGATATACGATTGGCCAGGAGGTTCGAACGGTAGTTCATTATATGGTAAAAATATATTCCCATTTGAAGTATATTCATTCCATAACGTATCATGTAAGACTGTTATTATGCATGGTTCTACATACAAAGGATATATACAACTTTATATGGCAGATACATATGTTCCTAAGAACGCAACACTTATTGGTGTAGGAGGATTATTTGAGTTATCATCAGGATACATAATCAAATCAATTGAAGAAACAACTACTGTTATTAATACAAATACAAACTATTTAAGTTCAAATACTAATTGTTCCGTAAGAGATATTATTGATATCCATGGTGATTTTAAAGACAATTCAATTTCAATTACAATTAAAGTATCTTTTATTACTACAACAGTAACAACAGATACAGATACAGCTCTTCCAATTGGATATATGTCAATAAAGATTTCAGAAGGTAATGGAACATTGACTAATAACTCATATAAATTCCTACCTGGATCATCACTAATAATAGAAAAAGCAGCTTCTTTAACAATTAACTCTAATGTTAAAGTTATGGCTTTAGAAAATTATAATTACAATTATACATTCTCATATCGTGAAAGACATTCTGATATATTTGATTCAAACGGAAATCTAAATAGTGATTTCTTACCATATTATCTAGTAAATGGATCTCTAGTATGTAAAGGAAATATTGGAGGAAAAATATATACATCTACTCCATATGCAAGTATTAATTTAAATAATGTTTCTGCAACTCTTCCAATTGCAACATCAGCTAGCGACGGATCAACCACTACAGTTTACGCTCAAATTTATCTATTAAGTGGAGATGCATTTGCTTGGTCAAATGCTGCAACTGGTGCTTATTCTTCTATTGAACATAATGGTGAATATGGATTTACAAGAAATACTAGCATTAATACATTTGTGGTTAATTATAATTATGGCTCATCGACATCTGCAACAACTATTCATACAGTAGAAAATACTTATGCAATTGAAGAGTCTGATTTATTTAATGTTGATTTAGATGGATATATATTCAATGGATGGTTTATTGATCAACAATTCACAACACCTGCACTTGGATATGTGATAAACAACGACATTAATATATATGCTAAATTAACACCAATCATATACAACATTGAATATAATGAATTCATAGTAGACGATTATGATGATACAATGCAAATTATTAATAATAATGTCACATATTTCACATTAGAAGATACTGTAACATTATTACCTGCATCTTGTGGTGATTTGACATTCTATGGTTGGTTCATAGATGATGATTTCTCAATTAATGCTCCAAATATTACATCTTCTACTTTTGAATATTACAAATATTTAATGGTTGATAATACTATTCATTTATATGGTTATTTCTCGTCTACAGTATTATATTCTATCGTTTATCGTGACCAAGATGGATTAATTATCGATTCAATCCAGTCTTATCAAATCAATAATGGAGATTCTATTACTCTTGCAAATGCAATGGCTAGTTATCAAACAACTGATGGTGTAGATACATCTTTATATGCATATGATTTATACGGATTTAGCAAGTGGAGAATCTTTAATTCAAACGGAACTTATGTAGGTGAATATAATGCTGGTGCTAGTTATACACCAACATCTAACATTATTATTGTTCCATACTACACAAAGACTGCTACATATGTAACCATTGCTCCAGGTACATTAGAAAATGCATCATACACTGTTACATTTACAGGTGGAAGTGGAAATAGTAATAGTGCATTTGTCGTTCCTGTTGGAACAAGCTTAAATTTCAACGTAACATACACAGAAAGCAATAACAGAAAATTCACTTATCTAAACGCTAATGGTAGTTCAACAACAAATACAACTGTAACAGCAAATTATAATGCGACCGTCTCAGCATCAAGCGATAATGGTGGATGTTTAATTGAAGGAACACTAATTACAATGGCTGATGGTTCACAAAAAAATATTGAAAATGTTCAAATTGGTGATTTAGTAAAAACATGGAGTTTTGAAGAAGGCAAGTTTGTAATTAGACCAATTATGTTTGTTGAAAAGACAACTGATAAATTAGTAGATGTCATAATCTTTACTCTTGATGATGGTTCTACGATTGAGATTGTATGGAAACAATGCTTATTTGATACTGATTTAAAAGATTACATTGTAATTAATTCATCAAATGCATTTAGTTTTATCGGAAGAAATATTCTTGCTTCTTCTAATGGAATATTGATTTCTAAGAAAATCATAGATATAAAAGTTGAAAAGCGTGTTGTATCATATTATGAAGTAGATAGTGCATATGATTATCAAGTATTTGCAAATAACATTTTGACTGTTGAACCAACAGTTAACTTCCATACAGTATTCAAAGTTGATGGAAACTATAAATATGATAGTGATTCAATGGCTCAAGATATTGCTACATATGGATTATTCACTTATGCTGATCTAGCAGAATATGTAACAGTAGAACAATTTGAATTATTCAATGGTAAATATATGAAGGTATACCTTGGAAAAGGATACTTTACATTTGATTATTTGCTTGAAATAATTGAAAGATATTTAAATTAAAACAAAAATACGAGTTCTTTCTTTGGACTCGTATTTTTATTAATTATTTAATAAAACGTTAAAATATGCTAAAATAAATATGTTAGGAAGTGATTGTATGAAAAGAATAATTAAATATATTCCATGCTTCTTCTATTTATTAGGATTTGTATCATTTATAATACCTTCAATAAGCTTAAAGGTTGATGAAGATAAATTATATTATAACTTCTTGCAACTTACATTTGGAAAAGATATTTACTCTTTATCTGTAGGACTATTTCTAGTATTTCTTCTATTTATAGCTACAATAATCTTATCAGTATTCATTTTATATAAAGATAATAAAATAATATCAAACATTACAATTATTTTAGGATTATCTTCTGGTGTATTATCATTCTTCCAAAGAATGTTATCAAATCCAAGTTCTACAGATTGTAGTATAAATGTAGGATTAATACTACCCGGAATATTTATATTACTTGGAACAATATTCCTATTTTTGGATAAAAAAATAATAAAAAAAGATGCGTAAAATAACGCATTGTTAAGCACAAAAACAAAGGGATAGATTAAACTCTATCCCTATTTTTTATTTTCTCTTATAAACAGATTTTGGAGCAACACTATTTTGTGTTGGCATACCTCCTGATTCCATCTTTCTTTGCATTGCTTTCATATCCTCTTCACTCATACCAGCCATTTGTTTTGCTACTTGCTTTTGACGTTCTAAAGTTTTACGTAGATTATTTACTTCTGTAACACTTCTACCACTACCTTTAGCAATACGCTCTCTACGTTTAGATGATTTATCAATCAAATCAGGGTTCTTTCTTTCTTCATCAGTCATAGAACCAATAATTGCTTCCATGTATTCAAATTGTTTATCATCCATATTCTTAGCTGCTTCTCTTACTTGTTTCATACCTGGAAGTAATCCTAAGATTTTAGATGAACCTATTCTTTTTATCATTTTAAATTGTTTTAACAAGTCATAATAGTTATACTTGTTAGACATTAATTTTTCTACCATTGACATTGCTTCATCTTCATCAATATTTTCAGTAACTTTTTCAATTAATGTTAAAGTATCACCCATTCCTAGAATTCTTTGAGCCATTCTATCAGGATGGAAAATATCTAGGGCATCCAATTTTTCACCTGTACCTATGAATTTAATAGGTACTCCAGTAATATGTCTAATAGATAGAGCTGCACCACCACGAGTATCACCATCAAGTTTAGTTAAAATACAACCTGTGGCATTTAATTTATCATGGAATGTCTTAGCAACATTAACAGCATCTTGACCAGTCATAGCATCTACTACTAATAATACTTCATCTGGTTTCGCCACTTGTTTAACTTTAACTAATTCTTCCATCATATCTTCATCAATATGAAGACGTCCTGCAGTATCTATGATTACTGTATCATATCCATGCTCTTTAGCATAAGTTAAACCATTTGCTACAATATCCCAAGCTTTTTTATTTACACCTTCTTGATATACATATACGTTTAATTGCTTACCAATTTGTACTAATTGATCTACGGCAGCTGGTCTATAAATATCGGCCGCAATAAGCATTGGATTCTTCTTCTCATATTTTCTTAAATAGTTAGCAAGCTTACCAATTGCTGTAGTTTTACCAGCACCTTGTAGACCCATTGTCATAATGACTGACATACCTTGCATCTTTAAATTGATTCCTGATGCATCATCACCCATAATACGTTTTAATTCATCAAAAACAATTTTAACTACTTGTTGTCCTGGATTTAATCCATGTAAGATTTTTTCACCTAAAGCTTGTTCTTTTACGTTTTGTGTAAATTCTTTAACTACTCTATAGTTAACGTCTGCTTCTAGTAATGATAATCTTACATCACGCATCATTTCATCTATATCTTTTTCATTTAGCTTTCCACGACCAGTTACTCTACGTAAAGCCATTTGTAATCTGTCGCTTAAGTTTTCAAACGCCATAAAATCACCCTTAATCTATATTTTTTAACTCTTTAATTAATTCATCATCATACTTTTTTTCTAACTCATTAATAATATCTAATCTCTTCTCGTATTTTTCTAATAAATGCAATTTATTCTCATAATCTACTAGTATTTTACAAGTCTTTTTTATGTTATCATAAATAGCATTTCTACTTAGATTATTATCATTTGCAATCTCGCCTAAAGAGTTATCATAGAAATAATACATTTCAAAATAATCTCTTTGTTTTTCAGTTAATAAATCTTTGTAGAAATCGTATAACTGACTCATTTTCTCTTTTTCTAATAAATCAACCATATATTAGTCCTCATCAAAGAAATCAGCGAATAAACCATAGATATATTGTTCAATATCAAATGGTTCCATATCTTCTAATGTTTCACCCATACATACAAGTTTTATAGGTAGTCCCATCTCATTACGTATAGCTAAAACTATACCACCTTTTGCAGTACCATCAAGCTTAGTTAAAACTATACCAGAAACATCTGTTGTTTCACTAAATATCTTAGCTTGACTCATACCATTTTGTCCTGTAGTAGCATCGATTACTAATAATGTCTCATGTGGTGCATCAGGCATTTCTCTGGAAATTACCTTCTTAATCTTTTCAAGCTCTTTCATAAGATTTACTTTATTTTGAAGTCTTCCCGCAGTATCACAGATTAAAACATCATAATTTTCTTTCTTTGCTTTAGTCATAGCATCAAACATAACACTTGATGGATCTGATCCAGCTTCTTTTGTTACAATATCTACTCCTACTCTTTTAGCCCATACTTCTAGTTGTTCAATTGCACCTGCTCTAAAAGTATCACCAGCAGCAAGTAAAACTTTCTTCTTTTCTTTTTTTAATTTATAAGCTAGTTTAGCTATTGTTGTAGTTTTACCTACACCATTAACTCCAACAAACAAATATACTGTTAAACCATTTGGATTAGTTTTTAAATTCGCATTAACAACTTCCCCATTCAAGTATATTTCAAACATCTTATCTACAATTATTTCTTGTAATAAAGATGGATCTTTTATATTTTGTCTTTCAACTTCCATTTTAATGTCATCCATGAACTTAATAACAGTATCAACACCAATATCAGCCATGATAAACATTTCTTCTAGTTCATCGAATAATTCGTCATCAATCATCTTTTTAGAGCTTAATAATTTTTTTAAGTTTCCTAGAACGCCTGTTCTAGTCTTATTCATACCAAGCTTATATTTTTTATCTTTCTTTTTACTTCCGAATAATCTAGAAAATAATCCCATAGTATCAAAACCTTTCCTAATATATAATATCATACTTTTTACTATAAGTAAAAGGGAAAATAAAAATAAGCAGATGAGGCATCATCTACTTATTAAAAAACTAATATAATTCTTTGAAAAACCAAGCAATCCATAGAATAAATATGACAATAAAAGCTATAAAGAAAATAATTAAAATTTTCTTTGAATTTTCTAATAATATTGCTACTGCATTTGAATCGTATGGTTCATCTTTTGCCTTCCTGCTATGAACAATGTAATTGATTATAGATAGTCCAACAAATGTTGCAAATATAATGACATTAAATAAAATTATCCATTTAACTTCTTTAAATAGTAAGAAACTAATAACCGCTCCATATCCCCATAATATAAGTGTTGTAGCTATAACTGAAATCCTATCAATCATAACACTTGCTCTTTTATGTATTCTCTTTTCTCTAATAAATATTATTGATAAGAAGTTATCTATTCCAAACAAAAATATGTATATGCCATATAACAAATTATATCTATTTCCTGCAGTTTTATCGCCAGAAATATTGGCGTGTGTAATAGCTGGTATTAATGTGAATATAACTGTCCAAATCATTAGTGTTGCTGTTTTGGTAGCAAGTTTTCTAGTTATTTCTTTTGATATAGTATCTTTTTTATTATAGTTGACAAAAATAGTAACATAGACAGGAAAACTAATGAAAAGAAATAAAACAGACATTAAAATAGCACCAGCTAGATCTACTTGGAAACTTGATTGTAATAATACAAAGCCAGGTGCCATAATCAAAATAACTAAAGGAATAGCTATTGCTGCTATTGAATCATCGTATCCTTCATCTAAATCAACATAGTCATATTCTGGAAGATCATCATATTCAATTTCTTCAGGATAACAATCATAATCAGGATCATTTTTATCTATTTCTTTTGTAACTATTCTCCCCTGTATTTTAGACTCTTCTACATCTATTTTTCTTTTTTCTCCCATATGCGTCTCTCCATTTTCACTAAACTAAATATATAATACCACATTTAGAATACAAAAAAAATAGCTTAGAGTTAACCAAGCTATTTACAATTTTTATTTAAGCATTTATGTTCACCATCAACATCAAATAACACACTACCACATTTCTTGCATTTTTCGTCTAATGGTTTATATGGTGTAACAAATTTACACTTAGGATAGTTACTACATCCATAGAAAGAATTTCCCGATTTAGAGCCTTTTTTAGCAGTTCTTAAAATAAGAGTACCACTCTTACAATCAGGACATTTAATAACTTCCTCTTCCCTACCACAGTTTGGATTTGAACAGATAATATCATTATTGTCATCTATTACTAATGGCTTTCCACAGATTGGACATAACTCTCCATTTGGCTTATATTGACTTGTGAAAGTACACTTTGGATAATTATTACATGCATAAAATTCTTTACCCTTAGTTCTACCTTTTTTAGATATTCTTACAACGATTGAACCAGTCTTACATAACGGACAAGTCATATCTTCTATTTCTTTTGTTGTTGTCATTTCATTTGTTACAACGAACTTACATTTAGGATATGCACTACATGCTTCAAATTCACCATATTTACTCTTTCTCATAACTAGTGGTGAACCACATATAGGACAGAAATTACCTGTTGTAGGAACAACAGTATCCATATTTTCTTTTGCATAATCTATTTCACGTTCAAATGTTGGATAGAAATCACTAATAATCTTTTCACCGCTTACTTCATCATTAGCTACTCTATCTAAATCATGTTCCATATTTGCTGTAAATTCTACATTTATAATATCAGAGAAATATTCATCAAGTTTATTAATTGTTAGCATTCCTTTTTCAGTTGGTTCAATTAATCTCTTTTCTGTTTTTATATATTTCTTTGATTTATTCTTTCTAATAGTTTCTGCATAAGTTGATGGTCTACCGATTCCTTTTTCTTCCATTTCTTTAATTAGAGTAGCTTCACTATATCTTGTAGGTGGTTGTGTAAAATGCTTAGTACCACTTACTTCTTTAGCATGAAGTATATCTCCAACTTTAAGCGATGGAATAACATCTAATTTAGGTTGTCCCATTACTTTTGTATAGCCATCAAATAATTCTTTTTCACCTTTTGCTTTAAAAATTAAACCATTATTATCTAATATAACAGATGTTATTTCTAAACTCATTGGAGCCATTAGGGAAGCTAATGCTCTTTTATATATTAATTGGTAAAGCTTAAATTCATCAGTTGTTAAATAATCTTTAATAGATTCAGGTGTATTTTCAATATAAGTAGGTCTAATAGCTTCATGAGCGTCTTGACTTAATGCAACATTTTTGTGCTTCTTATTACCTAAATATTGCTTTCCATAAGTTTCTTCAATAAACTTATATGCATGTGATACAAAGGCATCAGATAATCTGTCTGAATCAGTACGCATATAAGTAATTAATCCCTTTAATTGGCCGTTTACTTCTTTTCCTTCATAAAGAATTTGAGCAATTCTCATAGTCTTTGTTGAATCAAAGTTTAGCTTGCTTGAAGCATCTTGTTGAAGTGTTGATGTAATGTATGGAGGTTTAGATTCTCTTTTAGTTTCTTTTACATCAACTGATTTAACAACAAAATCATCAGTCATTAAATTTAAGTATTTATTGCATTCTTCTTCAGTTTTAATTTCTAACTTTTTACCATTATATTCACTTGCTTGAATTTTAGTTTTACCAAAATCAGCATCAATTGAATAATACTCCTCAGGGTTGAAAGCATTGATCTCTTTTTCTCTATCAACTATTAGTTTTAAAGCAACACTTTGTACTCTACCTGCTGATTCACTTTTAATTTTTGATTTCATTAAGCCTGAAAGTTCGAATCCAATAATTCTATCTAAGATTCTTCTTGTTTCTTGGCTTTCAGTTAATTCCATATCTATTTTTCTAGGCTTCTTTAGAGCTTCAATAATAGCATTTTTAGTAATTTCGTTAAATACTACTCTATTGTCATCCTCTAAGCTTAAACCAAGTACTTGAGCTAAGTGCCAGCTAATTGCTTCTCCCTCTCTATCAGGGTCGGTTGCAAGAAATACTTGATTACCTTTACACTTTTCTTTTAATTCGGCAACTGTCTTTGCCTTTTCAGGAATTATTTCATAAATAGGCTTAAATTTATTCTCTATATCAACTCCAAGACCTTTCTTACCTTTAGTTGATAAATCTCTAATATGGCCTACAGATGATAAGACTTGATATTCATTTTTTAAATATCCTTCAATAGTCTTTGCTTTTGAAGGTGATTCTACAATTAGTATTTTTTTCATACGGCTCACCTTTTTCCTTATTTATTATATAATAGACTACCTTATACTTGTCAACACCCATTTTAGGCAATAAAAAAACCTTATTTTAAATAAAATAAGGAAATTTTTGGAAAAATTTTTTGTTAAAAATCAAACTCTAATTGCTCTATAAGCATTGTTTTTATAGGCTTAAATGTTTTTCTATGAATAGGTGTTATTCCGTATTTTTTAATAGCCTCTATATGATCTTTAGTTGGATAACCCTTGTGTTTCTTAAAACCATAATTTGGGTACTTTAAATCCATTTCATCCATATATCTATCACGAGTCACCTTTGCGATTATCGATGCAGCAGCAATAGATTCAGATAATGCATCACCTTTTATGATAGGTTTAACAGGAACATCAATATTCATCTTCATAGCATCTGATAAGACATATTCAGGTTTAATCTTTAATTTCTTTATTGCTTCCATCATAGCAAGTCTACTAGCTTCAAGGATGTTTATTTCATCTATTTTTTCGTTATCAACAAAAGCAACACCAACTGCTAGAGCTTTTTCATTAATAATATCAAATAATTCTTCTCTTTTCTTTTCAGTAAGTTGCTTGCTGTCATTAACTCCTAAAATTATAGTGTTTTTAGGAAGTATTACAGCAGCAGCAACTACAGGACCAGCTAAAGGGCCTCTCCCAGCCTCATCAGTACCTGCAATATATTCTATACCTTCACTATAAAGTTCTTTTTCATATGCTAGTAAATCTATCAATGGTAACACGTCCTAACTTTTCATGTCTTAAATCATGTAAGAATATATTATTTATTTTTTCATAATCGTCGTTTTTACAGCCTCTAGCTTTAGCAATACAATCATAATAATCATAAATAGAATTAATTGTTTCTATTTTATACCTATTATAGAAAGCTTCTTTATAATATGTATTCATAAATTCAAAGCCTTCTTTTACCACTTCATCAATTGGCATAACATCATCTTTAATAGCTCCTGTTAGAGCTAAATTAATTCCATTTTCTTCTAATTTCGGCCATAATACTCCTGGAGTATCTAATAAATCTAAATTCTTATCTAGTTCAACCCATTGTTGATTTTTAGTTACACCAGGCTTATCACCTGTGATAGTTATTTTCTTTTTTACTAATGTATTAATGATTGTAGATTTACCTACATTAGGTATACCTGTAATCATTGCTTTCATAGAAAGTTTTATTCCTCTTTCTTTATTCTTATCTATTTTTTCTTTCAATATTTCATAAGTATATGGAACTATTTTTTTCATATTATATCCAGTTACAGCATCTATATCAAGACAATAATAACCTTCCTTTTTATAATAGTCCATCCATTTTTTAGTTTCAGCACTATCAGCTAAATCAGCTTTATTTAAAAGTAATAAAATAGGTCTATTTGAAGCGATTTCTTTAATTAAAGGATTGAAAGATGATTTAGGTATTCTACTATCTAAAACCATATATATAATATTAACTAATTTTATTTTTTCTTGCATTTCGCGCTTAGCTTTTTGCATGTGTCCTGGAAACCAGTTAATATTTTTTGGATCGCTCATAATAACACCTCCTTACTATTTAATATGTGCAGTAATTATACAATAATTAAACGAATTTATTGTAATAATTATTTTATCTGTTTCAACATAATAATTCTTCCCATTTTTATAAATATACGCATTATTATCTAATACTTTATTTTTAATATATTCTACTACATCATTACATTCTAACTTTAAATTTTTCTTTATTCTTACAACTCCAAGTTCTGTAGTATGTAATCTATCTATTTTTTCTAATAACATACTTACCTCCAGAACCATAGATTAAACAATGCTTTACCTACAATATCACTCTTTTTAACAGGTCCAAAGCTTCTACTATCAGTTGAATTTCCTCTATTATCACCCATAATAAAATATTCATCTTTAGCAAGTGTTATAGTATTTGTTTTAAGATACCATAAATCACTATATGATGATTCTATTACTTCACCATTAACACTAATTGTGTTTAATACATCATCATAAGTTATTGTATCACCTGGGGCAGCTACAATTCTTTTAACATATAAATCATTTACTTGATAATTCTTGATGTTATATGCATAATCGTTATCTACTTTTTTCATATAAACAATTACAACATCTTTTTTCTTTGGTTTATAACCAATAGATCTACAAACTAATACATCATTGCTTCTATATGTTGGTTTCATACTAGGGCCAGAAACCCTAACAAATGAAAACAAATATATCATAATCAGCAATAATACACATATGCATTCCATAAAGAAATTATATAAATCAAAGAAATGTGCCCACCTATTAAAATGTTTTTCTTTTTCTTCTTTTATTCCCTTAAAGCATAATATAACAATCAAGAATGTAATTGATATTATTACATAAGCAATTACGAGTAATTGAAAAAAAGGAAGTCTAGTGTTTAATATTCTATACGCTCCTGCCTTAATAACAATAGTTAATAAGAAGGTTAATAAAGAAATGATTGAACCTATTAAAAACTTTCTTTTCATAAACCAATAAAGCTTATTTAATCTTACTTCAGTATCTTCTTCTTTAGTTATTTCACTTAAGGACATTTCTTTTCTTAACCTATTAAGAAACATAAAATCACCTTATCTTTTAACTAATAATGCCTGTGTAAAACAGGCAAAATTAATTATTTTAAAATTTCTTCTAATTGTTCTTGATCAACTAAAACTCTTCTAGCTTTACCTGGGGTTGCAGGAGATACTACTCCAGCACTTTCAAGTAAATCAATTAAGCTTTGAGCTCTATTAAAGCCAATGTTAAATCTCTTTTGTAAATTATTTATTGAAGCATTTTGCATTTCAACAACATAACGTGCTACATCATCGAATAATTCATCTGTATTTTCTTTTCTATATTGTTCTTCAACACTTTGACTTAACTTATCATGATTAAAGATATAATCAGGCCCTGCTTGCTTTCTAATAAAGTCACAAACAGCATTAATTTCTTCATCTTTAATGAATGCACCTTGGATTCTTGTAGTACCAAAGTCATTCTTAAAGAACATATCACCACGGCCTAATAATTGCTCAGCTCCGCCATAATCAAGGATTGTCATTGAGTCTGTTGGACTACTTACTCTAAACGCAATACGTGTTGGAATGTTAGCTTTAATTGTTCCTTTTACAACATCTGTTGTAGGTCTTTGTGTAGCAACAATTAAATGCATACCAGCCGCTCTAGCTTTTTGTGTAATTCTTTGAATTGATTGTTCTACATCTGCTGATGCTGTTTGCATTAAATCAGCTAACTCATCGATTAAGATTAGGATATAAGGCATCTTAGGTTCAGAATAGCCTTCAGCATCAATTTTAGCGTTATAATCTTCAATGTTTCTAACTCTAAGTTGTGAGAACATCTTATATCTATTATCCATTTCATCACAAGCCCATTTTAACGCTTGACTTGCAAGTTTTGGATCACTTATTATAGGTGTAACTAAATGAGGTAGTTCCTCATAGAATACATATTCAACACTCTTAGGGTCTACTAATAGTAACTTTAATTCATCTGGTCTATTCTTTAATAATAAACTAATTATCAAAGAGTGTGAACATACAGATTTACCACTACCTGTAGTACCTGCAATTAGACCATGAGGCATCTTGTTGATTGCTGTAACTATTGTATTACCATTTAAATCTACACCTAAACCAAAGCTTAGTTTAGATGAGTTCTTAAATTCATCAGAATGACAAATATTACCAAAATTAACTGTTTCAACTACCTTATTAGGTACTTCAATACCTACATAAGCTTTACCAGGAATTGGAGCTTCAATATGAAGTGATCTAGCAGCTAAGTTCATTTTTAAGTTATCTTCAATAGCTGTAATCTTCTTTACGCCAACACCAGCAGCTAATTCTACTTCATAACGTGTAACAGATGGACCTTTAGTATAGTTAACTACATTACCATCAATATTGAATTCTTGAAGAGTTCTATTAATGATATCTAATTGCTCTTGAATCCATTCATATCTAACGCTATCATCAGTATCTACTGTTTTAAATATAGATAGTGGTGGAAGTTTATATTTAGAGTAGTCATTTTTCTTAGGTTTTGGCTTCTCTGCTGGTTTTTCTTGTTTTACTGGTTGTTCAACTGGTTTAGGTTGTTCAATAACTTTTTCTTCAATAATCTTTGGTTCTTCAAAATCAGATTCATTAAATTCTTCAACCTCTATATCAGCAGGTTTAAATTCATCTTCAATTTCAAGGTTAGCGATGAAATCATCTATATCATCGCTATCTTGTGCCTTAACTTGAACAACTTCTTTTTCTTCTAAATCTTCGATATAAGCTGGTTTATTATCTAATAATTCTGATTCTATATCCAAATTAGCTTGATTTTCAAAAGCATAAGAATCTTTAATTTCTTCTTTTCTTTCGATTTTTTTATTCTCTTCTAATCTCTTAGATTCTTTCTCTAATTTCTTATTTCTAGCTTCATTTTGAATAGGTGAATTCATTTCTTCAAAATCATCTTTTTTATTTAAGTTAGTAATAGGTCTAGAACCTGGAAAGATTTTTTGTCTATCTTCATTTCTAATGATAATTGATTCAAATTCAGAAATATCATCATTTGCAATTTTTCTTTTTTCTTTTGTTCTAAATGGATCAAGTGATCTATCTGTGTATTGTAATGGTTCGGATGGTGGAGCAACTAATTCATCTATATTAGCTCTACCCCAAATAGCTGAAAATGCAGGTGTCATTGTAAACTTTCTATCCTTCCTCTTGATATGGACAGGTGTCTTAGTTATTTGAGGAATGACAAAAGGAATAATTGATTCTGTACTTTCTTCTTGAATTTTCTTTTTCTTCTTCTTAAAAAACATTTTAATCACCTCATACACTGCATTTTCTTTATTATATACATTTATATATAATAATGTGTAATTTACCCACTATTCATATTATACCATAGTATAATATTTATTTCAAATAAGAATACTTTGAAAAAAAAGTGTTTTTTTGCTTCTTTTTTGATATAATTGTTTTGGTGATAAAAATGAAATACATTTTTGCGGTTGATTTAGATGGAACATTACTTAATGATGAAGCTAAATTAACAAAAGAAACTATTGATTATGTTAAAAAATTAGATAAAGATAAATATAAGTTTGTAATAACTACAGGTAGACCATTTTTAGGTATGATTAAGTTCTATGAAGAACTGGGTTTAGATACTTATGTAATATGTAATAGTGGAACATCAATAATACTACCAAATAGTAATTTCAAACCTATCAACCACAATATAGAAAAATCGCTATTTTTAGCCTTTTACAATAAATCTATTGATTTAATAGAAAGTGCAATTTTTACCGATAATAAAGATTGTTATATTTATAACAAATTGTATAATAATGAGTTCTTTAAACACATTCAAGAAGGGGCAAGTATTATTGATGGAGATTATAATAAAACTATTAAAGACGGACCATCTGGAGGACTATTTATTTTAAAAAATGGATGTCATGAAAAATTCATGGAAAACGCAAAAGAATTTAGTGGTAAGATAGGGGTAAGATGCTGGGGTAATTTCTATGGTTGTGATTATTATGAATATTACCAAGCAGATTTCAATAAAAGCACTTCTCTTTATGATTTGTTAAATTTATATGATGCAAACGTAAGTCAGTTAGTCACATTTGGGGATTCAATAAATGATAGTGAAATGCTTATGATGACTGAAAATGGTGTTTGTATGATTAATGGTAAAGACGAATTAAAAAAATATGCGAACTATATCACTAAATACGATAACAATCATGATGGAGTGATTAAATTTATAGATGAATTTATTAAGGCGAATGAGTAAATTCGCCTTTTCTATTTATAAATATACAAATAATCTTTTATTTGTGTATTTTTAACTGCTTATTAACACTTTTAAGTCAATTGTAAAGTTATTGTTTAAACGGCGTAAAGTATATGTCAACACTATAAATAAATATTTATAGATTTAAGTTTTTCCACTTGAAAAAAGAGTTCTTGCATAGTATAATGTTAAAAGAGTGTAAGGCCAAAAAAATTAAAACAATTACAAGGAGGTTTTAAAATGAAGTTAAAAAATGAGGCAGTTAAACAAATTAAAGAGATTTGTGCTAGATATAAAGATGAGCCATCTCCATTAATGCTAGTTTTAACTGATGTTCAAAAGGAATACGGATACCTACCACTTGAAGTTCAAGAAGTTATCAGTGAAGAATTAAATATTCCTGTAGCTGATATCTATGGTGTTGTTACATTCTATAGCTTCTTCTCTCTTCAACCAAAGGGAAAATATGTTATAGGTGTATGTATCGGTACAGCTTGTTACGTTAAAGGTGGAGCAAACGTATTAGACAAATTTAGTGAATTATTAAAAATTAAAGTTGGTCAAACATCTAGTGATGGACTATTTACACTTGATGGATTACGTTGTATCGGAGCATGTGGTATTGCACCAGCTCTAACAATCAACGGTAAAGTATATCCAAAAGTCAAAGTAACAGATGTTGAATCAATTATTAAGGAATATAGAGATAAGGAGTAATGACTATGGCAAAGGTAATTAAGACAGTTGAAGATTTAAACCAAGAAATAAAATCTTGTACAGAAAATCTTGATAAGAAATTTGCTGGTAAAAACGGCAAAAGATCTATTACTATTTGTGGTGGTACAGGATGCTTATCAAGTAATTCAGGAGAAATCCTAAAGAAATTTGAAGAATTAATTAAAGAAAAAGGTCTATCTGATAAAGTAGATGTTAACGTAGTTGGATGCTTCGGCTTCTGCTCTCAAGGTCCATTCGTTAAAATCTATCCAGAAGACACATTATATCATGCTGTAAAGCTTTCTGATGTAGAAAGAATCGTTGAAGAAGATATAATTGGTGGAAAAGTAATTGAAGACTTATTATATGTAGACTTCAACACAGGAAAGAAATGTACTCGTCAAGAAGACATTCCATTCTATCAAAAACAAATGCGTATTGCATTACATGGTTGTGGTGTAATCAACCCAGAAAACATTGAAGAAGCTTTAGGTTATGGAGCATTCCAAGGCTTCAAGAAAGCTTTAACAATGACTCAACAACAAGTTATTGATGAAGTATTAGCAAGTGGCTTAAGAGGCCGTGGTGGTGGAGGATTCCCTACTGGTAGAAAATGGCAATTTGCTTATGCTCAACAAAATGATGAAAAGTATGTAATTTGTAATGGTGATGAGGGTGACCCAGGTGCATTCATGGACCGTTCAATTCTTGAAGGTAACCCAATTGCTGTTATTGAAGGAATGATGATTGCTGGTTATGCAATTGGTGCTAAGAATGGTTATTACTATGTAAGAGCTGAGTATCCAGTTGCTGTAGCACGTCTAAGAAAAGCTATTAAGCAAGTTGAAGAAATGGGATTACTAGGCGATAATATCCTAGGTTCAGGATTCTCATTTAGATTACATATAAGACTTGGTGCTGGTGCTTTCGTTTGTGGTGAAGAAACAGCATTACTAAACTCAATTGAAGGTAAGCGTGGTATGCCAAGACCTCGTCCACCATTCCCTGCTGTAGCTGGTCTATGGGGTAAACCTACAATTGTTAATAACGTTGAAACATTTGCTAACGTACCTTACATCTTACGTGAAGGTGCTGCTAAGTTAGCTAGTGTTGGTACTGAAAAATCTAAGGGTACAAAAGTATTCGCATTAGGTGGAAAAGTTAACAACGTTGGTTTAGTTGAAGTTCCAATGGGAACAACTATTAGAGAATTAGTTTATGATATCGGTGGCGGTATCCCTAATAATAAAGAATTTAAAGCTATCCAAACTGGTGGTCCATCAGGAGGATGTTTAACTAAGGATGAACTTGATACTCCAATTGATTTCGATAGTTTAATTGCATCTGGTTCTATGATGGGTTCAGGTGGAGCTATCGTTATGGATGAAGATAACTGTATGGTTGACGTTGCTAAGTTCTATATGGAATTTATTTGTGATGAATCATGTGGTAAATGTTCTCCTTGTAGAATTGGTACTAGAAGATTACTTGAAATCTTAACTAAGGTTACAGATGGAAAAGCAACTATGGATGATTTAAGAGATCTTGAAAACTTAGGTGAAACAATTAAAGTTGGTTCATTATGTGCTCTTGGTCAAACTGCTTCTAACCCTATTTTATCTACATTAAGAAAGTTTAAAGATGAATACATTAGACACGTTGTTGATAAGAAATGTGATGCTGGTGTATGTAAGAACTTAATGCAATATGTTATTGTAAAGGATAACTGTTGGGGCTGTGGAATGTGTTCTAAGGCTTGTCCAGTTGATGCAATCCATGTTACTGAATATACTGCTCCAGGTAAGAAGAAACCTGCATTAGAAATTGATCAAACTAAATGTATTAAGTGTGGATCATGTATAGCTACATGTAAGTTCCATGCAATTGTAAAGAAGTAAGGAGTGAATGATTATGTCAATGGTAAATATTAAAATTGAAGGTAAAGATTATCAAGTTGATAGTTCACTAACTGTATTGCAAGCTGCAAGACAATGTGGTTATGATATTCCATCATTATGTACATGGCAAGATGGTAAATGTTCACTTGCTTCATGTAGAGTTTGTTTAGTAGCTGTTAAGGGTGCTAGAGGTTTAGTTGCTTCTTGCGTTTACCCAGTAAATGAAGGTATGGAAATTTCTATTTCTGATCCAAAAGCTACTGCTGCTAGAAGAACAAGTGTTGAATTATTATTATCTAACCACTCTATGAACTGCCAAGCATGTTCAAAGAATGGTCAATGTGAATTATTAGAAGTTGCAAGAATTGTTGGTGCTAGAGAAGATATGTATAAGGGTGTTAAAACTCCTACTACTTATGATGATGTAGCTCCAGGAATCGTTAGAGATACGTCTAAATGTATTCTTTGCGGTAGATGTATTGAAGTTTGTAAACAATACCAAGGTATTGGTGTATTAGGATTTGAAAACAGAGGATTCAAGGCTATCGTTGGTCCTGCTGAAAATAGAAGTTTTGCTGAATCTCCATGTATTCAATGTGGTCAATGCGTTAATGTATGTCCTACAGGTGCATTAATGGAAAAGAGCGAAATCGAATTAGTTGATGAAGCTTTAAAAGCTGGAAAGAAAGTAATCGTACAAACTGCTCCTGCTGTTAGAGCTGCTATCGCTGAAGAATTCGGTGAAAAGATTGGCACTAGTGGAACAGGTAAAATGTGTGCTGCTCTTCATAGACTAGGATTCTATAGAGTATTTGATACTAACTTTGGTGCTGACTTAACAATTATGGAAGAAGCTAGCGAATTAATTGAAAGAATTAAGAATGGTGGAGTTCTACCAATGATTACTTCTTGTTCTCCAGGTTGGATCAATTATATTGAACTTAACTATCCTGAATTAACTGATCACTTATCAAGCTGCAAATCACCTCATCAAATGATGGGTGCAATCATTAAATCTTATTATGCTGAAAAGCATGCTATTGATCCAAAAGATATTTTCACAGTTTCAGTAATGCCTTGTACAGCTAAGAAAACTGAAAATAAGCGTCCTCAAATGGAAGCTGATGGAAATAGAGATGTTGATGCCGTACTTACAACTAGAGAATTAGCTAAGATGATTAGACGTGCTGGTATTAACTGGAATAGACTTCCAAATGAAACATTTGATGATGATCTAATCGGTGAATACACTGGTGCTGGTGTAATCTTCGGTGTTACTGGTGGTGTTATGGAAGCTGCTGTAAGAACTGCTTACAATATGTTAACTGGTAAAGAATTAGAGCCAGTTGAATTCACTCCAGTTAGAGGATTCGAAGGAATTAAAGAAGCTGCAGTTGAAGTTAACGGATTAAAGATTAATTTATGTGTTGCTTCTTCTACTAAGAATGCTAAGATCATTATGGATCAAATTAAGAATGGTACTTCTAAATACAACTTCATCGAAATCATGGCTTGTCCAGGTGGATGTATTAATGGTGGTGGCCAACCATTCGTTAAACCTATCTTCTTACCAAATGAAGATTTAGACATCATGGAAACATATAGACAAAAACGTGCTTCTGTATTATATAAGGAAGATGAAGGCAAAGAAGTTAGACGTTCTCACTTAAATAAAGATATACAAAAATTATATGCTGATTTCTTAGAGAAACCAGGATCTCATAAGTCTCATAAGTATCTACACACTACTTATAATAAAGACAGAGTAAAATTTCCTTGTAAATAATTGTATAAATATTAAAGGGTAGATTAAGTTCTACCCTTTTTTATTTTTCTAATATTTCTTTGAATAATGAATTATATGCTTTTATATCTTCAATTTTCATTATAGTATTTATTTTTTTGCCACTATCTTTACTAGATGCACCACAATGGTAAATTGATTCATTATTAGTATCATAATCTATAATAATGTATCTATCATGAAATCTATTATTGTTTTTCTTAAAAACTATATTAATGCCGGTATCTTTTGTAAAGGCACTAATAAAATCAGTTGTAATATTGTTTTTAGCTTTATTATCACTAAAAATAATTATTTCTATATTTTCCTTACAAACTTTTAAAAGTTGTAATGTTTTAACATCTATATAGTCATCAATAATATAGATAGATTTTTTTGCAAGACTGTATATTTCTTGATAAGCAATAATAGCTTCTATTCTTTCTCCATCTAAGATTAGATAGTGTTTGTACTTTGATGTATCTATAAAATTATCCATTACTATGCTTAATTCTGATTTTATTTCTTTAATATCAGATGTATTTTGAATAACTTGATTATTTAATTTCAACAATTCATTTGATGTTATTATGTTATTAGTTTCTATCAAATAATCCTTCATTTGCTTGAATGTATCGATTAATGTAATACTTTGCTTAGTTGCTAACTCGCCTTTTAAAATTGTCATAAGCATATAGATGCCTTGTTCAGTAAAAGCATACGGAAGGCTTGTCCTTCCTCCTTCGTTTGTGGCCCATATTTGCGAGGTAACAAATTGTGACCGCGCTAAAATCATTAATTCTTCTTTTGTGAGTCTAAACCTGTATCTATTAGGAAATTTATCAATATTTCTTTGAACTTGCTGATTAAAGGCTTTAGTAGTATAACCATATATTTTAGCTAGTTCAAAATCTATCATTACCTTTACACCTCTTATAACATATATCATAGATTCAATTGTTTTACTATTTAATTCTGGTATTACTATGTTATTATCAATCATTATATAACCTCCTCATATTTTATGAACAAAATTATAGCATAATCTTATATCATAATCAAGTAAAAATGGCTTCGTTATGCAGTTTTATCAAATTTATTAACAAAGAGTGTATTATTATTATTTTTATACATTTTTTTATCAAAAAGTATAAATATAGATATAAGTTTTTCTTGAAAGATGATATAATTATATAGAGGTGGTACTTATGTATGATTCATATGCATCAATAAACTTTATAAGGCGCCAAGTATTTAAGGAAGTCGCAAAAATTGCTTATGAAGGTAATTATGAAGATTTAAATGATATACCTTATAAACTACTTAATGGAAAAGCTAAATATAGAGAATCAATTTTCTTAGAGCGTGCAATTGTTGCAGAACGTATTAGACTAGCTATAGGACTTCCTGTTAGAAGTGCTGATGAACATGGTCCACTTTCAAAAGGAATACATGAAGCAATTAAACCAAAAAGATATTTTACTGACCCACTTATTAATGTAATAGATTTTGCTTGTAATGCTTGTCCTACTGAATCATACTACGTAAGTGACTCATGCGTAGGTTGCCTTGCTAACCCTTGTTCTAACATCTGTAAGGTTGGTGCAATTAAAATAGTTAATGGTAGATCAATAATAGATCAAGATAAATGTGTTAAATGTGGAAAATGTAAGGAAGTATGTCCTTATGAAGCGATTATTCATAGAAAGCGCCCTTGCGAAAAATCATGCGAAATGCATGCAATAGAATCAGATAGCGAAGGAAAAGCAAAGATTAATTATGATAAATGTGTAGCATGTGGAATGTGTATTGTTAACTGTCCATTTGGAGCTATCGCAGATAAATCACAAATAGTTCAAGTTATAGAAGCTATTAAAACAAAAACTCCAGTTTATGCAATTGTTGCTCCAGCATTTAGTGCCCAATTTGGTCCTAAAGTTACTTTAGATAATATAGGGGACTGTTTAAAACAATTAGGTTTTGATGACTTCTTTGAAGTTGCAATAGGTGCGGACCTTTGTTCTATTGATGAAGCACATGAATTTATGGAAAAAGTTCCAAATGAAATTAAGTTTATGGCTACTTCTTGTTGTCCAAGCTGGTATAGAATGGCTAAACATGAATTTCCTGAATTCAAAGAAAATATTTCAATGACTTTAACTCCAATGATTTTAACTGCAAAAACTGTTAAAACAAGATATCCAAAAAGCAAAGTAGTATTTATTGGACCTTGCTCAGCTAAAAAGTTAGAGGTATTAAAAAAGAAAAATGATGGATCTGTTGATTTTGTTTTAACATTTGAAGAATTAATGGGAATGATACAAGCAAAAGATATTGATTTATCACGCTTAGAATCAACTAATAAGATTAGTGAATCTTCTTCCTTTGGTAAAGGCTTTGCTGTAACTGGTGGTGTAGCAAATAGCGTATTATCAGTTATTAAAGAAAAAGATCCAAATATGACTGTTAAGACACATTGTGCCAAAGGATTAGATGAATGTAGGCAAATGCTTAAAGATGCAAAAAATGGCTTATATGATGGATATTTACTTGAAGGTATGGCTTGTCATATGGGATGTGTTAGTGGTGCAGGTACTATATCAGTTCCAAATAAAGCAAAAGTATTAATTGAGCTTGAAATGAAAAAAGAAAAATCTAATCCACTAGATAGTAAATATGCAGAAAATATAGATATAATTAAAAAATATAAAAAAGAAAATGAATCCGATTAGGGATTCATTTTTTTATGATAAACTAAAGTCCTGATCATAATTAATAATTATCTTATAATTGCTATCTAGTGCTTCTGTTTCTTCTTTTATTTTATTTATAGTTTCTTCTGGATTAGTATCATCAAATGATATAACTAAATCATAATTTATTAACATTAATTCTTTATCAATATAAAAACCATGTATTTGTAAAACTGTATCATATTTTTTAATGATATCTAATACTTTAGAATAATATTCTTTAGTAAATTCATCTGAAAAATTTTCCGCATATATTCCTATAGTCATTATAGTATTATAATTTGTATACATTAACATAGTTATATCACGTTCTATTTTTTGTATTTCTTTTGCGGATAGTTTATCACTTACACCAATATGTACTGAACCAATACTCTTATTATGTCCATAACTATTTAATATTAAATCATATGAGCCTTTAACTCCTTCAATACTATTGATTTCTTTTTTGATTTCTTTAATATATTCTTTATCAAATCTATTACCAATTATTGAGCTTAAAGATTCAGCTAAAACTCCAAAGCCACTCTTTAAAATGAATAAACCAATTATTATACCTAGGAATCCTTCAACGTAAAGATTTGCAAATTTAGCTAATATTACACCAATTAGTGTAGCAGTTGATAGTACTGAATCGAACAAGGCATCCATGCCTGAAGCCTTAAGTGCTTCACTATCTATTTTCTTGCCCTTATGTCTGAAAAATAGCCCAATAGAGACCTTTACTAAAATTGCGGCAGCAATAATAATTATAGAATATATTTCAAATGATGGCATCGTACCATTTTGATAGTGGTCTATTATTGATTTAATAGATTCATATATAGCCATACCACCAGCAAATAGTATTAATATAGCTATTAGTGTTGAAGTCATGTATTCTATTCTACCATATCCATAAGGATGTTTTTTATTTGGCTTTTTACCACTTAACTTTGTTCCAATTATTGTAATAATACTAGATAAGGCATCAGTAAAGTTATTAATAGCATCCATTATAATGGAAACTGAATTAGCAATAATTCCAACAAATGCTTTAAATAAAACAAGTATAACATTACCTATTATACCTATTATACTTGTTTTGATTATTTCTTTTTCTCTTAGTTTTTCATTCATATAATCACTCCAATTATATAAATATTATAACATATTATTTTTCTAATTCAGTCTTTACTTTATCAATAAAGCTTTCTGGCTTATCCATTGAGCCAAATCTTTCAACTACATTACCATTCTTATCAATTAAGAATTTAGTGAAATTCCATTTAATGTTTTTAGGCTTATTCTTTTCATTTTGACAAATTAACCATTTATAAAGTGGATCTGCATTAGCTCCTTTTACATCAATCTTTTTAAATCTAGGGAATTTTGTATTATATTTTAATGTGCAGAATTGATTAATTTCTTCATCAGATCCTGGAGCTTGATGTAAAAATTGATTACAAGGAAAATCTAAGATTTCAAATCCTTTATCATGTAATTCTTCATACATTGCTTCTAGTGCTTCATATTGTGGAGTAAAACCACATTTAGTTGCAGTGTTAACAATTAGCAATACCTTTCCTTTATAAATATCTAAACTAACTTCTTCACCTTTTTGGTTTAATACTTTAAAATCATAAACGTTCATAATTAATCCTCCTTTGTTTCGTTTAATATTTTATATAAAATCTTATAGAAGAATATGGCTTCTTCTTCGGTTAAGTTTATTTCCTTAGCTAAAGATTTTGGCACATTAACAGCCTTATCCTTAAGTTGACGTCCTTCATTTGTTAAACTAATCTTTAAATTTCTTTTGTCTAATTCATCTTTTTTTATTTCTAAATATCCTTTAGATTCTAACTTCTTTAATAATGGATTTAAGGTATTAGCTTGTAAGAATAAAGCATTTACTAAATCTTTTTCATTTACTATCTCCTTTTCCCACATAACCATCATTACAATATACTGTGTATATGTTAAATCTAAATCTTTAAGTAATGGCTGATATCTTCTGATTATTTTGTTACTCACAGCATATACAGGAAAGCATAATTGATTTTTTAGAAGTAAGCAATCATATTTATTATCCATTGTAACCACTCTTTTCTATAATAGTATCAATAAACTTATCTAATCTATTAAAGTCATCCTCGTTAGGCCTATCTTTATTGATGAATATCCATGATGCTTTTGTATGATATTCATCATCTAAAATATTTATACCTAATCTATCACATTCTTTTTTTACTTTTTTATAAGTAGATTTACCACTAGCTGAACTACATACATTTATTACATTACTGATTCTTTCTTTATTTTCTTCTAAGAATTTTTTAACTTCCTTATCAATATTATTAGCATATAATGCATTAACAAGTATTAAGTAATCAACATCTTCTTCTAAATTAAATGATACATCAAGTGCTTCTAACTTTAATTTGTTAGAAATGAAATCAGATAATTTCTTAGTGTTTCCTTTCTTACTTTTTGTAAAATATCTTATACATAGTTTCATGTAATCATCTCCTTACACTTTTATTATATCGTATGCGATATATTTTGTCAATAATTATTTTACAAAATAAAAAATAGCCTATGAGGCTATTAATTATAAATCTTTAAATGTTTTATATAATGCATCAAGCATTTTATCTATTAAAGTTTTTGATGTTGCGATATTTATTCTTTGATATTTATCTCCGGACTTACCAAATATTATACCTCTATCAAACCAAAGTTTTGCCTTATTATTGATTAGATCATCTATTTGACTATCACTTAGATTATATTCATTAAAATCTAACCATATTAAATAAGTTCCTTCTGGTTTAATTAATTTAATCTTTGGTAACTTTCTTTTTAAATAATTATCTATATAGATAATATTATTATATAAATATTCTTTTAATTCTTTTAACCATTCTTCCCCATAATTATATGCATAAATAGTCGCATAAATTCCAAAATAGGATTGTTGTGAATAACCTATTTTATCAAGTTCAATTTTATATTTATCATAAAGAGTTTTCTCATAAATTATTGTATTAGATATTTTTAGTCCTGGAATATTGAATGTTTTTGTAGGTGCAGTAACTATTACTTTCTTATCATAATCAAATAATCCAATAGAATTAAATTTTTTGTTATAAACGAAATCGGCATGAATTTCATCTGATATAATAAATACATTATGTCTATTACATATATCTATTATTTTTTCTAATTCTTCTTTATCCCAAACTCTACCTACTGGATTATGTGGGTTACATAAAATATATAATTTAACATTATTATCAATAATCTTTTTTTCAAAGTCATTAAAATCTATAACATATTTATCATTTTCTTTTATTAAATTACTTATAATAGCTTTTCTATTATTAACAATAATTGATTCTTTAAAAGGATAATATACTGGTTCATTAATTATAATACTATCAAATTCTTTTGTAAGTATTCTAATTAAAGTGCATATAGAAAATACAACACTTGGTGTAATTATGATATTTTCTTTTGAAACTTTTATACCATAATGTTTCTTAAACCAATTAGATACAGCACTATAATAATCATTACCACATTCACTATATCCAAATATACCACTATTTAATCTTTTAGTTAGAGGATCTAATATTTCATTAGGTAATTTAAAGTCCATATCTGCAACCCAAAATGGTAAAATATCCTTTTGTTTTCCCCTTTCTAGATTAAAGTCCCACTTTAAACTAGATGTATTATATCTATTTATTACTTCATCAAAATTATATTTACCCATATATTGCATCCCTCAAATCATTGATTAAATCAATAGGGTTTTCTATGCCTATTGATAATCTTAAAAATCTTTCATTTATACCTCTAGCATTTCTTTCTACAACTGGTACATCTGCGTGTGTTTGTTTTATAGGATAAGTAATTAAGGAATCTACTCCACCAAGTGACTCTGCATATTTAAATATTTTTACATTATTTAATATTTTTAAAGCTAATTCTGTGCTTTCTACTTCAATAGAAATCATTCCACCAAATCCTGATGATTGTTTTTTATTTATCTCATAACCTTTATGAGATTCTAAACCTACATAATAAATCTTTTTAATCTCTTTAACTGTGCTTAAATAATTAGCTATTTCAATGGCATTACTATTTATTCTTTCCATTCTAATAGCTAATGTTTTAATACCACGTTCTATCAAAAAAGAATCAAATGGAGATAGAACTGCTCCAATTGTTTTAGATATAAAAGTTATTTTTTCACCTAGTTCAATTGAATTAGTTACTACAAAACCACTTAAAGTGTCATTATGGCCTCCAAGGTATTTTGTTCCACTATGTATAACTATATCTGCATCAAGTTCAAGTGGACGCTGGAAATATGGCGATAAGAAGGTATTATCTACTATTACTAATATATTATATTTTTTAGCAATCTCTACTATTTTTCTTATATCAGTTACCTGCATTAAAGGGTTTGATGGGGTTTCAATATAAATAGCTTTTGTATTAGATTTAATAAGTTTTTTAACTTCATCAACATTTGATGTATCAACATAACTAAACTCTATTCCTTCTACTTTAGAGAAATTATTGAACAGACGAATTGCGCCTCCATATAAATCATTTGATGAAATTATGTGATCATCCTTTTTAAATAATTTTAATACTGTAGTTATAGCTGCCATACCTGAAGAAAAGGCATTACAGGATTTACCTTTTTCAAGTTTCATAACTATATTTTCAACACTACTTCTTGTAGGGTTTGATAATCTTGAATAACTATATTCATCATTACCATTATGATAAAATGTTGCACTTTGATAAATTGGTGTAGCTATACTACCAAATTTATCTTCTATATTATTAGCGTGTAAACAGAGTGTATCTATCTCCATAAAATCACTTCCATTATCTATATATTTTCTATTATTTCAATTAATTTGTTTGCTAGACTCTTATGACTAAATTCATCAAAATGTTCCCCGTCAGAACCAGCTTTAGCTATTTCTTTAGCATCTAAATATAAAGTATTAAAATCATTAGCTAACTGCCTATATACTTTTGATCCATTAGTTGATAGAATGTATGAATTATAATCAAATTCTTTATCTAAATTACTAATATTTTCTGATAATAATATTGGTGAAATTACTAAAACTTTTTTTATATTCTTATTATTATTAATTTTAGTTAATAGCTTATTCATGCCATTTTTAAGTTCTTTAATATTTCTAGCATTTTGAATCTTATAATCATTTGTCCCGAGCATTATGACAAATAAATCAATATTTTTATATTTCGATAATGTAATATCTATATCATCTATGGCCTTTCTATTTGGCCTATAGTCATTATAGACTGTAGTTCTACCGATAAGACCCTCTTCATAGATATTAACTTTTAAATCAAAATATTGCTTTAAGATATTTGAATATCTATTTTCATATCTACCACCTTCAGGCTTTAAACCATAAGTGTTAGAGTCTCCGTATAGAACTACATCCATAATAATCCTCCTAGTCTATATTTTTAGCGTTTAGTCCAGTTCTATCTGCATATGTTTTAATAATATTAAATGTATTATCTTTAATTGATTTATAATTTGTTTCACTATATACATAAGATGGAGCTGTTTCATTTAAAGATAACATTTCTTCATAATATGAAGTAATAGGTGCAATTAGATCATCACTATCTTTAGCATCCTTATTGTAGCTTAGTAAGTAAGGTACTTGTAATTTTTTAACTTTTACTACTTCTCCTTCTTTATTAGTATATTCAATATGCTTATAGCTTGCTTCATCATTTACATCATATAAAGTAACAATATTAGTGAAATATTTATCGATTAAATCTGTATATAAAGTTGTTAATTTAGTATTAGATTCTCTAATATGAGCATCTTTAGAATATCCTAATTTAGATTTAGCAATACCACTATCTAATTTAGTATCAAAATTATAAATAATTAAATCATTTTCTACAGCATAATCATTAAATGTCTTAATTGATGCTTGAGTATTACCGCACCAAGTTCCACCTAGTAAAATTAGTGAGTTACCTTCTTGGTTTAATAACCAATCAAGTTGTCTATAAGTAATAGATTCAATATTAATTTGGCTATTAGAAGCAAATATTTCTTTACCCGATTTAGTATTATAAGTATTAATAATATAATCTTTATCAGAGTAATTAGTTACTTCAACAGTACCATCACTCTTTTTTATTGAATCAAAGAAATCATGTAATCCATCTTCATAATCAGAAGTTATATAATTTCTAGAACCATCTTCTTTCTTTCCTTTATAAATACCATTACTATCTAAATCAACCATTTCTTCAAATGCACTTACAATAGGTCCTTCTGTATTATTCTTATCATAATAGAATAAGAATGGTACTTGTAATTTAGCAACAGTTGTTTCAGTTCCTTCTTTATCATTAAATTTAAGAGCTGAAGCTGTATCTGTTTTATATTCAACAAAATCATTTAAATTTGTTAGATATTTAGTTACTAATTCACCATATAAAAAGTTATATTCAGTTCCTGCAGTTACTCTTGCTGGATCAGTTGGATTAGTATTTCTAACATGTGTAGAACTAGTTGTTCCATCTAGATAGAAATCAAAGTTAAATATTTTAGTTACGCCATATTCTTTAGCGATACTATTTACATATGGAGCAGCTGCTCTAGTATTATGGCACCATGATCCGCCAAAGAAGAATAAGTATTTACCATTTGATTCTAAGATATTTACTAATTCTTCATAAGTGATAGCATCAAAGATAATATCTTTGTCACTAAAAGTTGCTACTCCTTGTCTATTTGTATCTGCAAGTGATCTAGCATTATAATCATCAAAGAAAAATTCTTGTTCAAAGTTATAATTCTTATTTGATAAGCCTTTCTCGTATACTTTTGGATCAACAACTTGATTATTATCATCATCTGTATCTACAATAGTTTGATTATTATCATTACTGTTTATTTTATTATTGTTTTTGCCTTGGCAACCAGTTAAAGCTAAAACTCCAAGACCTAATGTTATTCCAAATCCTAATATTCTTTTAAATTTATTCATATTTTATTCCTCCTAGCATATTTCTATTTCTTCATTATTATTTTGATTACTATTACTATCTGTATTTTTTGATTCTTCTTTTTTAGTTCCATATTTTTCTTGTAAGAACTTAAAATCAGAGTATCCTGTAATAGTTTCATATTCTTCTTCGTTAAAATATTTTTCTAATTTAGATGTTGCTTCATTAACAGCTAAAGTAATTTCTTCATTAGTTATTCCATCAGCAACTTTTCTATTATCTAAGACTATTGCTTTTTTTATAGCAAGTCTAACATAATTAAATTTAGCATCTTCTAATTCATTAAAATTTGATACTCTTTTTTCTAGGCCAATATTACGATCTAGTTTTTCGTATTTTTCTATTGCGACATCTATTTTTTCTTCTGTTTCTATAGATAAACTCACTTCTCCTATTTTATCTATAGCTCTTTTAGTATTATTAACATTAACAACACTTGTAATAATAGATAAGCCTAAAAATACAATTGCGAAACTAGATAAAACTATAATTAAAACGCTTCTATTAGATAATTTCTTTTTCATCTATGCCGCCTTCTTTCTTGGTCTAATTGAACAAGCTTGATCTTCGTTTATAAATGATTCTTCTTTTTCTTTTCGTTTTATACTTATTGAGCAAGCTTGGTCTTCATTAATTAAGGAATCTTTTATGCTTTCTTTTTTTCTATTTGGTGCGCAGCATCCTTGATCTTCACTAATTAGTCCTTCTTCTCTTTTTCTTAAAGCATCTAATCTTGATAAATCAATACCATAAGGATTATCTGCTACTTTTTCTTCTTCTATAACTACACTGTTTCCTACAATAACACCTGCAGTTGCAGCTGTAGACACATTATCAACTGTTCTAATCATATCTGAAATAGTATTTATTGGCATTAATAATATTACAGCAGCTACAGGAAGTCCTAATACACTAAATAATGATATAGATGAAACTATGGCAATTCCTGGTACACCAGCACTACCGAATGATAATACGAGTGTTAATATTGCTAAAATAATATAATCACCGACGCCCCAGCTTATACCTACTGCATTTACATAAAATATAGCAAGTAAGACTGGCCAAATACATGTACAACCAGGCATTCCTATTGTTGTACCTAGTGGTGCTGTGAAGTTTGATACTTCTTCATTTACACCTAAGTCCTCTAAATTTTTAATAGTTACAGGAAGTGTTCCTATACTTGATTGTGTTGTAAAAGCTGTAACTTGTGCAGGAAAAATTCCTTTAAAGAATTTAACTGGACTAATCTTAGCAAATAATTTAACAAGTAATCCATTAGCAATAAATGTATGAATTAAAGCTACTAAATAGATTAAACCTACTAATATTAATAATTGAATTATTGAATCTCTATTACTAAACATCTTACTTGTAGATACAGATATAATTGCAAGTACAGCATATGGTGTTAGTTTAATAACAAACGATAAGACTCTATAAATTATTCTTTTTGAGGCATTTATAAAATCTTTAAATGCGACTACTTTATCTTCTCCGCTTGATTTTGAAACACTAATATAACCAATTGATAATGCTATAGCGATAATTATAATAGCAACAACATTATTATTTAAAATGTCTCCTACTATATTTGATGGGAATAAATTAACTATTACATCTTCAAATGATTTTGTTAAATTTGAATAAGCACTAATTGTACCATCTGAAACATTATTAATATCACTAAATACACTACCAGCGCCCTTACCTAAATGAAGAGCTGTTCCCGCAGTAATTGATAAAACTATAGCTATGCTTGCTGATGCAAGTAACCAAACAACTGATTTAACTCCTATTTTTTTCATACTTCCTTTATTCTTTAAAGTTATAAAACTTGAAACAATTGAAACAAGTATAACAGGAGCAACTAATGCTGTAATAATTCTAATATAAATATCACCAATTAATCCTACCCATTTTAAATAAACATTTCCTTCTGATCTAAATAGAAATCCTATTCCAATACCTAATGTTAAAGCAATTAAGATAACAAGTGTCCAATTAATCTTTTTAGTTAAGAAATGTAAAAATACAAATATTAATAATACAATTGTTAAAGCTAATAAGCTTATCCAATTAAAATTTAAGAAAGCATCCATAATTTTTCCTCCTTTTATTTATTAAATGTAATCTCCTTATACATACAACAGTCAGAACTCATAAAACCATCTCCTTAAATACTAGCCAAAATAAAAACAGGGCATCTCCCTGTTTAGTAGTTTAATTAATATTTACTACTTGGCGCTAGGGAGATTTTTTCGCATAATTAAACACATGTAGCTACACATGCACATAATACTATTCATACAACAACTATTTTTAATATTATTTCTTGTCATTGGAACTACCTCCCTTTCTTGTATTCAATTGTATTTTACTCTTGTTTTCCTACTATGTCAATAGGAATAGTATAAAATATTTTAAAAAGATTAAAAGTAGTTAAGTTTTTGGCTTAACTACATTATTTTTGAGACTAAAATTTATTAAAATGTATCTTTTCTTTTGTATTAATTTCTTTTTGTTTGCATAACAATTCATTCTTTTTAGGTTTACCAAGTCCTAAGAAGCAGGGAATAAAATATTCTTCTGGTATATTTAATACATTTTTTGCATTATCCATTTCTTTAGCCATAGCAATTCTTAAACTGCATCCTAAATTTTCATAAGTTGAAGCAAGCAAGAAATTTTCTATGCTACACCAAATAGATGCAAAAACATTTAAGTGGCTAATATCAGCAGGATGTAATATATCTACTTTTTCTTTAAATATTGGAATTATTAAGGCATTAGCTTCATAAAGCATTCTATATTGTTTAGGTACAGCAAGCTTATATGCATTAAACTGATCTATATCATTTAAATTCCATGCCTTAGCTAATTTCTTCATTTCTTCATCGGAAAAATCTCTTGGTATAGTATCAACATCTAATACTTTAGCCATTATTTTTTTATCTTTAATAACTATATATTCCCAGTCTCTTAAATGATCATTAGAAGGTGCCTTCATAGCTGCATCTACAATACGCTCAATTACCTCCATAGGAATATCATCGCATTCAAATTCACGAACTGTTCTTCTTTTATTAATTACATCATAAAAATCCATAATTTCCTCCTATTTTTTATGTGGAACTTTTTGTATTGTTTTGTTCCACATTTAGGGAACAAATCGTTCACAAAAAGGACTAATTGTTCCCTAAAAATACATAAGCGTATGTTTTTAGTAATAGGTTTAGTGTAGTACTACTCATAGATTAATCATCCATACAAGAATATTATAACATAAGATAAAGAAAAAACTCCATTATTAAAATGGAGTATATTTTATAGTTTTTAGCATCAAATTATAATCATATAATCTAATACTATTCTACTACTTCAAGCTCTACCTTAAAAATATAATAATTTATTTCTTCCATTGCATTACCTAGCATATAGAATCATCTCCTATTCTATAACTTCAAATTCTATAACAAAATTGTAAAAATTAAGTGTAGATGAGCTTTCTTTGAAAAATCCCATCATAAATTTTTGACCTTTTTCAATAGTAAAATTATCATAAGTCATTAAAACATTTCTAGTTTCGTTTTGCGATAAATTAGAATAATGTTTTTCTGGATCAGTATCAAATGTTGCAATTTGACATGTATTATTTGAATCAACATAATTTCCATTTGATAGCGGGATAGCTATTTTTTGTGTTGATTCAGAAGTGTTTTTAGCTGTATAACTAATTTTTTTGATTTTTACTTTTTTTCTTGCTGTTAGCATTAATGAATTACCAGTTGATAATAAATTACTTGAATCAGCTTCTAATTTTATAACAGCTTCATATTTACTTTGTTCGCCATCTAAAACTTTCCAAACATCATTAAAGGAATATTCCTTTTTTTCTGTTGTTGTTTTTTGAGTAGTGATGTTTTCACTTGTTTTCTTCTTGCAACCAGTCAATGCTATTTCACCGATAGCAAGCCCTAGCATTAAGACTAAACCTAAACTTTTTTTAACTAATTTCATAAATATTGTCTCCTTTATATATGATAATTCTAAATATATTTTACCCCCCCCCCGATGTTTGTCAACATATTTTCGATTTACGGCTTTATTAAGCCTTTTATATGAAATTTAGAAAATAAAAAGATAGCCATAAGCTATCTATTCATCAAATATTGTTTTCTTTTCTACTAAATGTTCTGAGCATTCTTTTAATTTATGATGTAGATTATTTGGCTTGTAATTTGTTTCTAAATCATTTAAAGAATTAAAATATAATTTAGCCATAACATCATAATTATTTTTACCATTAACTTTATTAATAATTAAATCATAATTATTTAATCCATTAATTGATTCAACCATTTCATCATAGATTGGTTTTACTATATTAATATATTCATTTATAGTATTAATATCTTTTAATTTTACTATTATATAGTGTGTCATATTATTTCTTTAATAATTCTCTTCTTAATTCAGCTAAATCTAAGATTAACTTTTCAGTCTTTTCCCAACCTAAGCATGGATCTGTTACAGATTGTCCGTAAACATTTCCGTCTTCTTTTTGTTTTCCATCAACTAAATATGATTCAATCATTAAACCTTTAACAATACTTCTAATTTGTTCATTATGCTTAATAGAATGCATTACTTCTTTAGCAATTCTAATTTGTTCTAAATATTGCTTATTAGAATTAGCATGGTTACAGTCAATAATAATCGCTGGATTTTGTAGTTTTGCTTCCATATATTTATTATAACAATTAATAATATCTTCATAATGATAGTTAGGAATAGCATTACCATTCTTATTAACAGATCCTCTTAAAATGGCGTGGCATAGAGGATTTCCTTTGCTTTCTACTTCCCAACCTCTATATATAAATTCATGAGACATTTGACCTGCTTTAATAGAATTTATCATAACATTTAAATCTCCACTTGTAGGGTTTTTCATACCTGCAGGAACATTTAAGCCACTTGCTGTCATTCTATGTTGTTGGTCTTCAGAGCTTCTTGCACCTACTGCTACATAACTTAAAAGGTCAGATAAATATCTATGGTTTTCAGGGTATAACATTTCATCAGCACATGAGAAGCCTGTTTCATTTAAAGCTCTCATGTGTAACTTTCTAATAGCTATTAAACCTTTTAACATATTTTCTTCATCATTAAGTGATGGTTGATGTAACATTCCTTTATAACCAGATCCATTTGTTCTAGGTTTATTTGTATAGATTCTTGGAATTATACATAAAACATCTTTAACTTTTTCATAAACATCTTTTAATTTATGAAGATAATCCATTACAGCATCTTCTCTATCAGCTGAGCATGGTCCAATGATTAAAATAAATTTATCACTTTTACCTTCAAATATTTCTCTAATTTCTTCATCATTCTTTTCTTTTGCTAATTTACCTTCTTCACTAATAGGATACATTTCCTTTATTTCTTGTGGAATTGGTAATTTTCTTTTAAATACTAAATTCATAGTTGCCTCCTAATTAATCGAAATACTTACGTCTTTCTGTAGACGTACGCATCATTTGTTGCATTGTTTCTTTATCATCTTGTGCTAGTGCATCTCTTAAACGTCTAAATTGTCCTAAGAATAAATCCATTTGGCTTAAAAGTTCATGTTTATTCATTATAAATAATTCAGTCCACATTTTTTCATTAATCTTAGCTATTCTAGTTAAATCTCTAAATGAATCACCTGTAAAGTCTACTAAATGTTTTGATTCTTTACACACCATTAAACTAACTGCGATGCAGTGAGTTAATTGTGATAAGAATCCAATCATTTCATCATGTTCTTGTGGTGTTAAATAACTTACTTTTCTAAAGCCTAATACTTCACCAATTGATGCAACAAATTCTATATTTTCTTTTGTATTATCACTTGTAGGTGTAACAATATAGTTTGCACCTTCAAATATTTTAGATGTCGCGTTTTCTACACCAGAAACTTCACGTCCTGCCATAGGATGAGCTGGAACGAACTCAACATCTTTTCTTAAGATTGATTGAATCTTATAAACTATTTCACACTTAACACCTGTAACATCACTAATAACTATTCCTGATTTAAAACAATCTTGATATTTTTCAATCCAATTAACAAATTGTTCAGGATATAAGGCAAATATAATTAAATCATATTTAGATACAAATTCTTTTGTTACTTCTGTTGTTCCTTCTTTAATAATTCCCTTATCTAAGGCATAATCAATAGATTTTTGGCTACGAGTAATTGCACCAACAAAATAACCTTTATTAGTAAAGCCTTCGGCATAAGATCCACCAATTAAACCTAAACCTACAATTAATATTTTCTTATCAGTCGATAATTTCATATTTAATTCCAACCTCCTTTAATTTATTAAAGAATGTAGGGAAGCTCTTATTAATAGCTTCTACTCCATCTATAATTCCTTCATATTTTGTAAGTAATATGGCTAGTGCCATAACTATTCTATGGTCGTTATGTCCTAAAAGCATTTCTTTAGGTGAATATAGTTCGACTTTTTTAATCTCTACATAATCATCATATACTTCTATTTGGGCACCAAACTTTTTAAGTTCACAAACCATTGTAGCTACTCTATCACTCTCTTTAATTCTAAGACGTCTTATTCCTTTAATTGTTGCACCATTTAGAGTTGCTGCAAGAGAGAATAATACTGGTCCTAAATCGATACAATTACTTATATCAATTACAGGATTACTTCCTTCTAACATAGGGAATAATTTCATATAAATAGAATCTCCTTGTCTAGTAAAATAATTAAGTCCTTTTACATTGACATTATTATTCTTATCTACATAATTAAGTGCTTCTAAGAAAGCCGCATTAGAGAAATCGCCTTCAACGTTTGAATTAATTCTAATGTATTTTTGATGCCCCATAATTTTTACTACATTATCTTCTAATTTAATAGAAACACCAAAATGATCTAGTGTATCTATTGTTAGATTAATATATGGAAGTGATTCAATATTTCCTACTATATTAATAGTTGTATCTCTTTTTAAAAGTGATAAAGCAAATATAAGTCCAGAAATATATTGACTAGATATATCTCCTGGCACACTAAAAGAACTACCTAAAAGTCTACCTTTAAAACTAAATGAATCTTCTGTATAAGAATAATCTACTTTAGCTTTTTTAAATATTTCTTCATATACAGATAGTCCTCTACTAATAAGTTTAGGAGTACCTTTCATAGTTATCTTACTATTCTTTTTTAGTACTAATGCAATAGGAATTAAAAATCTTATTGTTGAGCCACTTTCGCCACAATTAAGAATATATTCTTCTTTAATTTCTTTATCGTTATTTCCATCAAATATTACTTCATTATCATTAACTACAAATGAAGCACCAAGTTCTTTTAAACAAGATAATGTCGCATTAATATCATTAGAGAAATCAACATTACTAACTTTACATTTCTTATTTGATAAGAAACTTGCGATTAATAATCTATGCGCATAACTTTTTGATGGTGGACTAACTACATTACCACTTGCATTCCCTTTATATATTTTAATTTTCATTTTTAATCAAATCCTTTAAATAATCTAATGCTTCTATATAACCATCTAGTCCCATACCCATAATAGTTTTACAAGCATTTTCTCTAATATATGATATTTGTCTAAAACTATCACGTTTACTTACATCTGAAATATGTACTTCTACATACTTAATGCTTACTGCCTTTAAAGCATCAAGTATCGCAATAGATGTGTGAGTATAAGCTCCTGGATTAATAACTATTCCATCAACCTTATTAAAATATGCTTCTTGAATCTTATCAACCAAATCTCCTTCATGATTAGATTGATAAATTTCAACATCAATACTATTTTTAGAGGCATAATCATTAATCATATTACATAAATCTTTATATGTACTTTTACCATAAATATTAGGTTCTCTAATACCTAACATATTTATATTAGCACCATTTATTACTAATAATTTCATTAATCTAACCTCCTTATAATCTCTTCAATTGTATCATCTACATTCGAATCATTTTTAACAATAATATCTGCATATTTCTTGTATAAGTCAATTCTTTCATTATATTTTTTCTTTAAATCAGATTTATTAGATGTTAGTGGGCGACTTGATGTAGGGGTTAATAATTCTAGAGGTCTATCAATAAATATAATTAAGCCATTTTGTTTTAGATTGATCATATTTTCTTTCCTTAATATTACTCCTCCACCTGTAGAAATAATTAAACTATTTTGCTTAGATAAGTTTTCTATTACACTACTTTCTATATTTCTAAAATTAGTTTCACCATTAGATTTAATAAAGTTAGAAATAGTTGTATTTATTATTCTCTCTACTTCAGTATCACTGTCATATACGGCTTTATTAAGCCTTTTCTCTAACTCTTTAGCAATAGTTGATTTACCACATGATGGCATACCTATTAAAACAATATTTTGTTTTTCTTTTAAGAGTTTATTATATACTTCATCTATTTTCAAGTTAGGTATTTCTATATTTTTAAATAGCTTAATCGCATAAACTGCTTGAGCTATTAACATATATAATCCACCATCAGCCTTAATTCCTAATTCTTTTCCATCTAATACTAAATTAGTATTTAGTGGGTTATATATAACATCAGTTAATCCTAATAAATTTTTAAATTTAGATACTTCAATTAATTTATCTAAATTATTAGGATACATCCCTACAGGTGTTGTATTAACGATATAATTTATATCATAGTTATAAATATCACTATAACTAATTAAGCCATCTTCACTTTTACGTGATGCTTGGTATATTTTAGATACACCTAAATCTTTTAATACTGCCTTAGCTGTTAGACTTGTTCCACCTGTACCTAAAACTAATACATTTTTATCTTTTAGATCAACATTTTGTTTTTCAATTAATAACTTTAATCCATAATAATCTGTATTATAGCCATAAAGTTTCCCGTCTTTATTAATGATAGTATTAACACAACCTATTTTTTTAGCTTCTTCACTTATAAAATCTAAGTATGGTAATACAGCCTTTTTATATGGAATTGTTACATTTATACATTTAAAATCTTTAGATTTCATAAATGAATCTAAATCATCTTTAGCTATTTCTTTAAGTTCATAAATATAATCCGCAATCATTTCATGAATTATTTTTGAAAAGCTATGACCTAGCTTTTCTCCAATAAGTCCGTATTCCATTATTTGAAATAATCCTCACCAAATTTAGTAATTAATAAATCGCATATAGTAATCGCAGTTATAGCCGTAATTACTATACAGATTCTTCTTATGATTGCTGGATCGTGTCTTCCTTTTATTTCTAGTTCAACTTCTTTATTTTCTTTAAAATTAACAGTATTTTGTTTTAAACCAATTGATGGAGTAGGCTTAATAGCACATTTAAATGTAACTGGCATACCATTAGTTATACCACCATTTATTCCACCATTATTGTTAGTTTTTGTCTTTATTTGGCCATTATCGATATAAAACTCATCATTTAAATTACTACCAAAGCCTTCACTAAAGCCAAAGCCTCTACCAAATTCTATTCCTTTAACTCCACCTATTGAAAAACAACTATTACTTATTTTACCTTCAACGCTAGAGAACCATGGATCACCTAAACCTATTGGTAAGTTAATAATCGATGTTTCAATGATTCCACCAATAGAATCCTTATTTTCTTTGGCATTTAGTATTTCTTTTTCCAGTTCTTCTTCTAAGTTATTAATTAGAGGAATATCTTTATTATTAACTAAATCTATTTCCTTATTGTAATCACTAAATTCTTTATCAACTACACTTCCACATTTATAAATATGTGTACCTATTTTTATACCTTTATCATTAAGTGCTTTTAAGCATATAGCACCTAGAGCAACAATAGGGGCAGTAATACGTCCCGAAAAATGTCCTCCACCTCTATAATCAGAGTATCCCTTATATTTTTCATAAGCAACATAATCTGCATGACTTGGTCTAGCAACACTTTCAAGTTCACTATAACAATTACTATTAACATTTTCATTTGGAATAATGATAGTAATAGGTGCACCTGTAGAATAACCATTAAATACACCACTAATGATTTTATAATTATCTTTTTCAATTCTTGTTGTATCTGTTTTACCATTAGGTCTACGTTTAGAAAGCAATAAATCAATAAAATCATAATCGATTTTTATTCCAGCACCAAGACCGTCTAAAACAGCCCCAATAGCTTCACCATGGGATTCACCAAAAAGTGTTAGAGTAACATTATCTCCAAGTATATTTTTCATAATTACACCTCCTATTTAAGGTATTCTTTTAATTCATCAATTTTTATTTTTCTAAATTCAAAACTTCCTATTTTATTAACATAAACAATACTAACCATATCACCACTAGCCTTCTTGTCTACTTTAATTAAATCTATTATTTTTTCAATATCTATATTTGTATTTGTTGGTAGATTATATTTAGATAATGCCTCTATTAAGGCGCTTTTAATTGATTCATCTATCATATAAGTCATTCCTAAAGCTACACATTCACCGTGTAATAGACTTCCATTTGATAGGGACTCTATAGCATGACCTATAGTATGACCAAAATTTAATACTTTTCTTAAATTCTCTTCAAATGGGTCTACTTCTACTACATGTTTTTTTATTTCTAAAGCTTCTTTAATAACATATTCAATATTACTAAAAGCATCATTATTTAAGATATAATCAAATAATTCTTTATTGGATGTTAAAGCCATTTTAATAACTTCAGCAAGGCCTGCGTTTTTTTGCCTATCATCAAGTGTATCTAAGGTATTTGGATCTATTAAAACACATGAAGGCGAATTAAAACAACCAATATTATTTTTAACACCTAAAAAGTCAATTGCGCATTTTCCACCAATTGATGAATCGACTTGAGAAAGTAGTGTTGTAGGTATATTATAGAAAGTTATTCCTCTCATATAACTTCCTGAAACAAAACCAGATAAATCTCCTACTACTCCACCACCTAAAGCAATAACAACATCTGTTCTAGTGAATTTATTTTTAACCATAAATTCTAAAATTGCTTTATAATTATCAAAGTTTTTAGACGCTTCTCCTTGTTTAATTACATAAGTATAAGAATTATCAATTTTATTTTCTAAAGTTTCTAAATACTTTTTAGGTACTCCATCATCAGTAATAATTAATACTTTTTTATTATCTAAGCTAAAGTATTCATTAACTTTATTTAAAGCGTTTCTTTCAATTATAATTGGATAATTAATATCTTTTGTTTTTGATATTACATTAAGCTTCATAATTATCCCTCCTAGCTTATTTTATAAGTACCTACTAATTTTAAGTCATCACATACTGTCTTTAATTGAATTAATAAGTCTGAACCAGCTTCACTAAAGACATTTCCTTCAATTTCTACATAGAAATAATATTTCCACATAGAGTTCTTCATTGGTCTACTACGTAAGTTTCTCATATTAAAGCCATTAGAACTAATGATATTTAATGCTTTAGCAAGGCTACCTGCCTCATTACTTACAGTAAATACTACTATAAAGTTTGTATCTCCTTTTGATTCAACATTTTTGTTTAAACTTCTAGAGAAGCATGCAAAACGTGTTGAATTATTTTTATTTTGATTAATATTTTTTTCTATGATTTCTAAGTTGTATAAATTAGCAGTTTCTAAACTTGCGATAGCAGCAATTGTTTTATCATTTTTCTCACTAACCATCTTAGCTGCAACAGCTGTATTAACACATTCTATTTCTTCATAGCTATGTTCCTTAATAAAATCTGATGATTGTGCTAGAGCTTGTGGATGTGAATAAACTACTTTAATAGAATCTTTTGTAGCACCTTTTACCGCAAGTAAGTTTTGTTGGATATCTACAGATAATACTTGATTAATATATAAATTACCTTCAAATATTAGATCAATAACATTACCAACATCTCCAGCTGTAGAGTTTTCAATAGGTAATACTACAACATCACATACTCCATTTATTACTGAATTATATGCTTTAGCAAAATCAGGGTAAGCATGAAATGATGCGGTTGGATACATTCTTTTAGCAGCAATATAAGCAAATGCACCTGGTACACCAGTATAAGCAACCTTTAAGCCTTTAATTAATCTAGCTTGATACTTTTTAGATTCATTTAAAACTTCTTTAATAAAAGAGACATAATATTCTTTGATTTCATCACTATTAATATATTCACTGTTTTTCTTAATGATTTCATCTTCTCTTTTACTATCTTCTATAGATAAGCCGTTTTCTTTTTTATATTCCGCAACAGCATGGCTAGCTTCCATTCTTGATTCAAAAAGTTTAGCCATTTCTTTATCTATTTCATTTATTTTAAGTCTTGCGTCATCTAGTTTACTCATATTATCACCTCTAATTTAAGCCAACACTATTTATTATATTATATCACTATATAATAATAAATATTAATATACAAAAACTATGAAAACGCAAAGCAAATAAAGGGTACATTTGACAATTTATAAACATTATAAGTATATTATGTATCATTAGTCTTCCAAAAAATAATGATATTAAACACACATTAAGAACATTTTTGAAGAATTGGAATTAGAAGAAAAAAGCAATGTGCGAAAAACGCACTTTCCTTTTTCAGATAAGGATGTACCCCTTTATAATTTGGAAGTAGTTATAGCTGTTGGGTATCGAGTTAAATCAAAAAGAGGGAATCTACAATGACAAAGAATTAGTAAAAGAAAGAACATTGGCAAAAAACACCCGAGTTCTTCCAAATGGGAAAGGTAACAAAAAAGGGCTTTTTGTAGCCCTTTTATTTGTATTTCTTAATTATTTCATTTGCACAATCTAGACCATCTTTAATAGCAACTACTACGAGTGATTGTCCGTTTTTCATATCACCACAAACACTTATTTTTTCATTATATCTAAAGTTATTTAGATTAAATCTATTTCTGTTCATAGTCATATTATAACTTGCTGCATCTTCTTCGCTAGTGCCTAAAAAGCCCATACATATTATTAGATAATCACAATCAAGATACTCTCTTGTATTAGGAATATCAACAAACTTTCCTTTTTCAAATTTTACCTTTTTAATGTATACACCTTTAATAATTCCTTTTTCACTAACTACTTCATCGATTGTAGTGTTATATATTCTAATGTCTTTATTCATAAGATAGTTAGCTTCACTAACACCATAATCGGTCTTCTTTTTGTTTGGATAGTTAGGCCAAGGAACTGTGTTTTCTTTAGGTGGTTCATCAGTAATTTCTATTTCAGTTATAGATGATGCGCCTTCTCTAGCTGCTGTACCACAGCAATCATTTGCGGTATCACCACCGCCTAAAATTATTACTTTCTTATCCTTCAAATTATAAGTAAAAGCTTTTTTATCTAATAAGTTTTTAGTAGTTTCTTTTAAGAAATCAACAGCATATACTACGCCTTTAGAATCACTTCCATTACATACAAGCGGTCTAGCCTTAGATGTACCACAAGCGAGTACTACTTCATCATAACTTTCTAATATTTCATTAATTGGTACATCAGTTCCTATTTTAGTGTTAGTTACAAATTTTATTCCTTCATTTTTAAGAAGATTAACTCTTCTATCAATGATTTGTTTTTCTATTTTCATATTAGGAATGCCATACATTAATAGGCCACCAATTCTATCATTTTTTTCAAATACCGTAACATCAAAGCCTGCATAATTAAGCTGCTTTGCACATGATAATCCTGAAGGCCCTGATCCTATTACAGTAACTTTTTTGCCATTTCTTAAAATATCAGTTTTTGGCTTAATCCAGCCGTTTTGAAATGCTTCTTCTATTAAGAATAATTCATTAGCTTTTACGCCAACAGACTTCCCTTTTATACTACATGTACAACATGCTTCACATAGTGCAGGACACACATTACCAGTAAATTCAGGGAAAGGAGCTGTCTTTTCAAGACGCTTATATGCTTCGTGATATAATCCTAAATAAATTAAATCATTTGTTTCAGGAATAAGATTAGATAGAGGACAACCTACCTTTCTATTATTAATTGTCATTGCGGATTGACAGAAAGGTATACCACAGTTCATACAACGACTTGCTTGTTGTTTTTGTGTATCTAAATCAAAAGGAATATGAAAATCATTAAAGTTTTTTATTCTTTCTTTGATATCTATTTCTTTTTTATCTAATCTATCAAATTCCATAAATCCAGTTGGCTTACCCATTATTTCACCTCCAAGAATTTATTGAAGGCGTCTAATTGTGGATTTACGCTTCCCTTATTTTCAAATTCTAATATTAATTTCTTTATAATAGCATAATCATTTGGAAGAATCTTAAAGAAATCATCACTATTAAAGTTGTTTAAAATATTTTCTACATACTTACTTTCAGTATATTTAATGTGGTTATTCATTAATTCTTTTACTTCTTTAATATCATCATTATCAAGTGGTAGTATTTTTACTAATTCTGTATTAACTTGTTTGATATTATTCTTTCCATAAATATATGCGACTCCACCACTCATACCAGCAGCAAAGTTTCTACCTACATTACCAAGTACTAATGCAACACCACCAGTCATGTATTCACAGCCATGTAAACCACAACCTAGTGAAACTACTTTTGCCCCACTATTTCTTACAGCAAATCTTTCACCACATACACCATCTAAATAACATTCACCACTTGTAGCACCATATAAACATACGTTACCGCAAATGATATTCTTTTCTACATCAAATGTATGTTCCTTGTTTGTTCTAATTGATAACTTACCACCAGATAAGCCTTTACCAAAATAATCGTTTGCATCGCCTATAACATTAATTGTCACACCCTTAGTCATGAATGCTCCAAAAGAGTTACCTGCATTACCAGTTGCATTAATAGTAATTGTATCTTCATCTAAGCCTTGATCTTTATAAACCTTAGTAATTTCATTTGAAAGAATTGTTCCTAAAGTTCTATTTACATTAGATATTTCTAAATCAATATTTTTCTTGCTTTGATATTTAATAGATTCATAACATAATGGTAATAATATTCTACTATCAAGAGTATTGTCTAAATCAATCTTCTTATAGTTTTTGAATACTCTATCACTTCTATTAACTACTTTAGCATTGAATAATAATTTAGATAAATCAAGCTTACCTTTGAATTCATCTTTAACACTAATTAATTCAGTATGTCCAACCATGTCATCAATTGATTTAAAGCCTAGTAAAGCCATTTCTTCACGTAATTCAGCTGCAATAAATCTCATGAAATTCATTACATATTCTGGCTTACCAGCAAACTTTTTTCTAAGTTCTTCGTTTTGTGTAGCAATACCTACAGGACATGTATTCATGTTGCATACTCTCATCATTACACAGCCCATAGCTACAAGTGGTCCTGTAGCAAATCCAAACTCTTCAGCACCAAGTAAAATAGCTATAGCTAAATCACGACCAGTAAGAAGTTTTCCATCAGTTTCAATTCTTACTCTATCTCTTAAACCATTTAAAACTAATGTTTGATGAGTTTCTGATAGGCCTATTTCCCAAGGAATACCAGCATTATTAATTGATGTACGAGGGCTAGCTCCTGTACCACCATCATAACCTGAAATTAAAATAGTATTAGCTCCTGCTTTAACAACACCAGCAGCAATTGTACCTATTCCTGATTCAGAAACTAGTTTAACTGAAATCCTAGCATGTCTATTAGCATTCTTTAAGTCATAGATTAACTGTGCTAAATCTTCAATTGAATAAATATCATGATGTGGTGGTGGTGATATTAATGAAACACCAGGAGTTGAATGTCTTGCTTTAGCTATCCAAGGGAAGACTTTTGGCCCAGGTAATTGTCCACCTTCACCTGGTTTAGCTCCTTGAGCCATCTTGATTTGAATTTCAATTGAATTTGTTAAATATTCAATAGTTACACCAAATCTACCTGATGCTACTTGTTTAATCTTTGAACATCTGTTTTCTTCACCATTTTCATGGTAATATCTTTCACGTTCTTCTCCACCTTCACCTGTGTTACTTTTTGCGCCAAGTCTATTCATCGCAATAGCCATACATTCATGAGCTTCCTTAGAAATAGATCCATAGCTCATTGCTCCAGTTTTGAAACGTTTAACAATTTCATCAACACTTTCTACTTCATCAAGTGAAATAGGATGACTATAATCTAACTTAAATGTGTTTCTAATATTATTACATTTAGAGTTGATTAAATCAGTGAATTTTTTATATTCATTATAGTTACCACTTCTACATGATGACTGTAAATAGAAGATAGATAGTGGATCATATAAGTGGTCATGTCCATTCTTTCTAAACTTATGTAGGCCAATAGAATCTAGAGTATCATCATCTCTAGATTTTGCCTTATTATAAAGCTTTATTGCATTTTCTTCTATTACATCAATACCAATGCCACTAATAGGATTTGGTGTATTTGTGAAGTACTTATCTACAAGTTCATCACTTAAGCCAATTGATTCAAATATTTGGGCACCATTATATGATTGAATAGTTGAAATACCCATCTTAGAGATAATCTTATATAATGCTTTTAATGTTGCATGTCTATAATTATTTAAAGCAACATCTAAATCAAGTTTAATAAAGCCTCTATTTTTATATTCTTTAATTGTTTCATATACTAAGTATGGATAAATAGCTGTTACACCATAACCAATTAAGCAAGCATAATGATGGATTTCTCTTGGTTCAGCAGCCTCTAATACTAAGGAAATATGAGTTCGCTTAGATACCTTAGTTAAATATTGATGAACTCCGCTAGAAGCTAATAATGATGGAATCTTTATACCTTCTGCTTTATCAGAAAGAATAATAATTGATGCACCATTGTCAATTTCTTTTTCAGTTTCCTTACAAATTCTATCAAGTGCTTCACTCATTGTTTCTTGTGTGTAATCATAAGTGAAATAAATAGTCTTAACTTTAATACCTGTATTTTCATCTAAAGATTTAATCTTATAGAAATCAACATCAGATAAAATAGGATTATCAATAGCTACTCTTAGAGCATTCTTTTCTGTTGGGTTAAGTAAATTACCCTCTCTACCTAAATAAAGTCTAGAGCTCATAACTATATCTTCTCTAATAGAGTCAATAGGTGGGTTTGTTACTTGAGCAAATCTTTGTTTAAAGAATTGATATAAGTTGAATTCCTTCTTCATTAATACGGCAAGAGGAATATCAGTACCCATTGATACTACTAATTCATTATCATTTTTAGCAAGTGGTAAAATACCTTCCATTAATTCATCTTGTACATAATTTGATTCATGTTGTAGGAAATGTATATCTCCACTAAATGGCTCAATTGTAGGATTTTTTAAATCATTTAAATAAATGATATTCTTATTCCAAACTTTATAATCTTGTTTCTTAGAAATAGTTTCCTTAATCTCATCATTAGATATAATTCTACCTTTTTCTGTATCAACAAGTAAAATCTTACCTGGTTCTAGTCTACCTTTAAGTGTTACATGTTTTTCTTCAATTGGTAGGCTTCCTGTTTCAGAGAATAAAATTAGATAATCATCATCAGTTACATAATAACGTGAAGGTCTAAGACCATTTCTATCAAGGGAAGCTCCAAGTTTAATACCATCAGTAAATAAAATAGCTGCTGGTCCATCCCATGGTTCCATAAATGTTGAATGGAATTCATAGAAAGCTTTTAGATCAGAATCCATATCTTCATTTTTCATCCATGGTTCAGGTATCATCATCATAATAACTTCTTCCATACTTCTACCATTTAAATATAAGAATTCTAGGAAGTTATCAAACATAGCTGAATCACTTGATTCTTTTGGAATTAAAGGAATTACTTTCTTTAAATCTCCATTAAATACTTTAGATTCAAATAACCCTTCTCTAGCACGTACAGAATCGACATTACCTCTAATAGTATTAATTTCACCATTGTGACAAATGAATCTATTTGGATGTGCTCTATCCCATGAAGGAAATGTATTAGTAGAAAATCTTGAGTGAACTAAAGCTATAGCACTTTCAAATTTAGTATCTTTTAAATCAAGATAGAAATCTCTAACTTGTGTAGATACTAGCATACCTTTATAAACAATAGTTCTACTAGAAAAACTACAGAAATATAATTTATAATCTAATTCTAAAGCTTTTCTTTCGATTACTCTTCTAGCTATATATAGTTTTCTTTCAAAATCAATACCACTATTAATACCCTCTGGTTTTTTAACAAATAATTGCATCATATATGGCATTGCTTTTAATGCAGTTTCACCAATTCCATATGTATCTACTGGTACTCTTCTATAGCCTAATTTTTCTATTTTTTCACTTTCTAAGATACTATCAATTAATTCAATTTCTTTATTTCTAATCTCTTCATTTTTAGATAGAAATAGCTGTCCTACGCCATATTCTCCTTCGTTTGGTAATATGAAGCCTAGTTCTTCTTTTCTATAAAATTTATCAGGTATTTGAACTAGAATTCCAGCTCCATCACCAGAATTATCTTCAGCACCTGTTCCTCCTCTATGTTCTAAGTGAATTAAAATATTTAGTGCATCTTTAATTGTTTTATGTGTTTTTATACCTTTTATACTTGCTATAGCTCCTATACCACAAGCATCATGTTCATATGACGGATTATATAAACCAATATTATGGCATTTCATAAACACCACTCCTTACTTTTTTTCTTTTATTGTTGCATTTATAAACTCCCTAAATAAAGGGTGTGGCCTATTTGGCCTTGATAAGAACTCGGGATGGAATTGACAACATATAAAAAACGGATGATTCTTTAGTTCTACTATTTCAACTAAATTTTGTTTTTCATTTTTACCAACACATACTAAGTCTTTACTTAATATATTTAAATATTCATTATTAAACTCATATCTATGTCTATGACGTTCTTTAATATCTTCTTTATTATATGCTTCATATGTTTTACTTGATTTATCAATATGACAATCATATAAACCAAGTCTTAATGTTCCACCCATATTAATTCCTGTATATTGATCAGGAAGCAAATAAATAATCGGGTTTAATGTATCACGATCAATTTCCGTTGAATTAGCATCCTTTAGATTAAATACATTTCTTGCATATTCAATACATGCTAGTTGCATACCATAACAAATTCCTAGTAGTGGTATTTTATTAATTCTTGCATACTTAATAGCACTGATTTTTCCCTCAGCTGCGCGCTTACCAAATCCGCCAGGAATTAAAATACCCTCCATATCTTTTAATATTTCACTAGCATTTTCATCATTAACATCATTAGCATCTATATAATTAACTACTACTTTTTTATGGTAATAGTAACCTGCGGCTTTTAATGCTTCACTTACTGATAAATATGCATCATGTAATTGAACATATTTACCTACTAAGCCTATATTAATTTCTTCTTTTGATTGTTTAATATTATTAATTAATTCAACCCATTCACTCATATTTGCTTCAGGGGCATCTATATGAAAATGTTTAATAATAATATCATCTATTTTTTGTTTATGTAAGCTTACTACTACATTAAATAAAATCTTTTCATCCTTAGCAACTATTACATCTTCTTTATCAACATCACAGAATAAGGCAATTTTCTCTTTTTGGCCATCTGTGATATCTACTTCACTTCTTAAAATAATAATATCTGGTTGAATACCTATACTTCTAAGTTCTTTTACAGAATGTTGTGTAGGTTTTGTTTTTATTTCATCAGCAGCTCTTAAATAAGGAACTAAAGTATTATGAATATACATTGTATTTTCATAACCAAAATCACGTCTAGCTTGTCTAATAGCTTCTAAGAATGGTAATGATTCTATATCACCAACTGTACCACCAATTTCTGTAATAATTACATCTGCCTCTGATTCGTTTTTAGCCTTAACTAATTGCCTTTTTATTTCATCAGTAATATGAGGAATAACTTGTATTGTACCGCCAAGATATTCTCCTTTTCTTTCTTTATTGATTACTGATTGATAAATCTTACCCGTTGTAATATTACTTCTTTTGCTTAAGTTTTCATCAATAAATCTTTCATAATGTCCTAAATCCAAATCAGTTTCAGCACCATCATCTGTTACAAATACTTCGCCATGTTGATAAGGTGACATAGTACCTGGATCAATATTAATATATGGATCAAACTTTTGCATAAATACTTTTAGACCTCTATTTTTTAAAAGTCTACCAATACTTGCTGCAGCAATACCTTTTCCAAGTGATGATACTACTCCACCAGTTACAAATATAAACTTTGTTTGTTTTTCCATAAAATCACCTTATCTCTTCAAAGAATTTATCTAATCTCTTTGCTGCTTCTATAGTCTTTTCTCTAGTTTGGAAAGATGTTAATCTAAAATATCCTTCTCCAGACTCCCCAAATCCTACCCCTGGAGTACCAACTATATTTGCTTTATGTAATAATAAATCAAAGAAATCCCAACTACTCATATTATTAGGACACTTAATCCATAAATATGGTGAATTATCTCCACCTGTATGGAATATTTTATATTTATCTAATACTTCTTTAATAATTCTTGCATTCTCTAGATAATAATTAATATTAGTTTGACAAGCTTCTAATCCTTCAGGACTTAAAGCAGCTTCAGCAGCTCTTTGAACTGGCCAAGCTACACCATTAAATTTAGTTGCTTGTCTTCTACCCCAAATCTTATTAAATACACCATTTAATATTTCCTTTGGAACAATACTATAACTACATCTTAAGCCTGTAAATCCAGCAAGTTTTGAGAAACTTGATATTTCTACAGCACATGATTTAGCTCCTTCAATTTCAAAAATCGAATGAGGATAATTTCCTCTAATAAATGCTTCATAAGCACTATCAAATATAATTAATGAATTACTATTAATCGCATATTTAACCCATTTTTCAAGTTGTTCCTTTGAATAAACCGCCCCAGTTGGATTATTAGGAGAACATAAATAAATTACTGATTCTTTATATGATAAGCCATCAGGCATAGGTAAGAATCCATTAGATTCATTACCATCTAAAAGTAATATATTTCTTCCTGCCATCATATTAGAATCAACATAAACAGGATATACCGGATCAGGAATAATTATTAAATTATCTCCAAGAATTTCTACCATATTTCCTAAATCTGATTTAGCTCCATCACATACAAATATTTCATCCAAATCTAGACTAACATTATTTTTTAAATAATATTTTCTAATACTATCTTTAATAAAGTCATAACCAAACTCTGGTGGATATCCTCTAAATGTTTCTTTTACACCCATTTCATATGATGCTTTTACAAGAGCATCTACTACAACTTTTGATAAAGGAAGAGATACATCACCAATACCAAGACTAATTATTTCTTTATCTTGATTTTCTTCTTTATAACTTTTTACTTTTTTTGCTATTAAAGAAAACAAGAAATTTTCTGATAGATTTAAGAAATTTTCATTAATCTTCATTTTCATACACCCCTTCATATACAAATTCAGCAGGGCCAGTCATTAATACATTATAACTATTATCTATATTAATGATTAAAGTACCACCTAATAATTTTACATAAACATCTTCATTAAAATTACAAATCTTATTTTTGATGCTTGAAGCTACTAACGCACAAGCTCCCGTACCACATGCATAAGTTTCTCCTGCTCCTCTTTCATAAACTCTCATCTCTAAATGATTCTTATCAATAACCTTACAGAATTCAGTATTTGTCCTTTTTGGAAAAATGCTATTATTTTCAAAAGCAGGACCTATTTCATCTAATTTCAAATCTTTTATTTCATCTAAATAAATGCAACAATGAGGGTTGCCCATTGAAACAGCTGTCATATTATACGTTTTACCCAAAATATCACATTTAGCATTTATCATTTCTTTTTCGCTATAATTAACAGGTATTTTTGAAGAGTCAAATAATGCTTTACCCATATTTACAGTTACATCTTTTACCTTATTATTTTCCAAATGAAGGTCTAAATATTTAATTCCACAAAGCGTTTCAATTGTAACAAGTGTTTTCTTTATTATTTTTTTATCATATAAATATTTACCTATACATCTAATGGCGTTTCCGCACATTTCACTTTCTGATCCATCAGCATTAAACATACGCATTTTGGCATCAGCTACTTCACTTCTACAAATTAAAACTAAGCCATCTGATCCTACTGAATAATGTCTTTTTGACATTTTAATAGCTAATTTTGATGGATTTTTAATTATATTATCAAAACAATTTATGTATATATAATCATTTGCACAACCTTGCATCTTTGTAAAAATAACCTTCATAGTAACAATCTCCTAACTATACTTTTTTATAAACATCTCTGCAGACATTTTTTTAGTGATCCTATAATTCATTGCAGTTTGCTCTATTAATTTGTGCGCTTCATTTTCATCTATGTGCATATTTTTAACAATAAGCACTTTTGCTTCTGAAACCAATTTAATTTCATCAAGCTTTTCTTTAAATGAAAGGCTATCCTTTTTTACTGTGCTTATCTTATCCCTTGTTATACTAATAATTCTTATTGTTTGAACGAATATATCTTCTTCTATAGGCTTACTTAAAACAAATACACCATAATCATGTAATCTAAAATATGCTTCATCATAATCAGATTGTTTAGTTAAAACCAATATTTGAAATTCGTCCTTATCACAAATTGATAAAACAAAGTAAAAGGCTTTGTCATTGTTTACTGGAGAATCAACAATAACAATATCGAACTTTCTTTCAACAATTAATCTTCTTGCCTGTTCTAAATCTATAGATACTGTTAAATCAACATATATGTTACTAGACAATAGATTAACTGTTTTTTTATTAAATTGTTCGCTTGAAGAAACTAATAAAACATTATATCTATGTTCTTTAAGCATATATGTTGCCTTAATTATTCTGTATATTCTTTAATGAAGGCATCTGTTAAATATTTTTTAACAAACTTGCTATTTTTTGCTATTTCTTTTGCTTTTACTAAAGTATCTGCTTTTAAATCAGTATTAGAATTATCAAAAATAGCATATATTAATAAAGCATAAACTAAGTATGGATTATATCCATCACTTAATCTTTCAATATAAATTTCATTTAAATATGGATCAAATGTAATGTCTTTAGAAGAATCATAATCGTTGTATAAATTATTTGTATTATTTAAGAATAAATATATTTCATCATAATGTTTTTTGATGTTTTTCTTAGCTAATTTGAATGTTTCAGAATCTGCTGAAATAACTATTCTATGCTTACTAACAGGCTTACCATTAATAGGCATATGAGAGAAATCAGCATATAATCCATTTTTAACTGCGATAGTCTTTACAGCTGATGTAAAAGTGAGTGAATCTTCAGCAGCAACTAAAGGACTAGCTTTTTGCATTAATATTTTATTTTGACCTGGACCAAATGCATGATATGATCCACATGTTGGAATATGCATTTCTGACAAAGTTAAACAAATTTCTCTTCTTATATTTGCTCCTTTATCTAAAGGTGCAACATCCATGTAACTAGCATTATCATATGGAATGTTTGTTACATTACCATCTGCATCAAGTTTAAATAAATAAAACTCAAAATCAGTTCTTAAGAAAATAGATGCTCCTTTCTTATCAGCAAAATCTACTGCTTTTTTTAAAATACTTCTTGCTGATAAATTAAAATCAGATCCATCTTGATTTTTTACATCACAAAACATTTTTACAACTTTTCCTGTTGAAGGTCTCCATGGTAATACTGATATTGTATTTGGATCAGGCCATAGAACTACCTTACCATTTAAGGAATCAAGTATACTAGATGCATATATTGTGCATCCATTTTCAAATGTTGTTTCTAGTTCATTAGGCATAATTGCAATATTCTTTTGATTGCCATAAGCATCTAAAAACAATAATCTTATGAACTTTACATCCTCCTCATTAACATAATCCATAATATTTTCTTTTGTGTAACTCATATTTTTTCACCTCGCATAAAAAAATAAAAAAGGGCGCTAAAGAAACTTGATAATTTCTTTTTTGAACGCCCTTGTTCAAACGTATTATAACATTACGTTTTTTTTCGTGTCAATACAAAAAATAAATGTTTTTTAAAAAATTGCTTTTTCTATAATGCGCATTTATATATATTATAAATATTATTTATATTATGCTTAAAAAACGGCTAAAAAAAGGCATTTTTCGTGAAAGCATTTTCATATTTTTTGATAGTTGACAGCAAAAATAAAGTGATATAAAATGAAGGCATAGAAGGCAATGGGGCCTGATTGAATCGTTCAATCGGTCACTGCCTTTTTTTGTTTTATAAGGCTTATAGGAGGTGTATTTATGAAACAGATAGACGAATTCTTTGGATGTTTAGTTTTCGATGATAAAGTTATGAAATCAAGACTATCATCAGATGTTTATAAATCACTAAAAAGGACTATTAGTGATGGAAAGGAATTAGACATTAGTGTAGCAAATAGCGTCGCTCAAGCTATGAAGGATTGGGCTATTGAACTTGGTGCTACACATTACACTCACTGGTTCCAACCAATGACTGGTGTAACAGCTGAAAAGCATGATTCTTTCATTTCTCCAGATAATGATGGTAGAGTCATTATGGAATTCAAAGGAAAAGAATTAGTTAAAGGTGAACCAGATGCTTCAAGTTTCCCATCAGGAGGACTTAGAGCAACTTGTGAAGCTAGAGGATATACAGCTTGGGATCCAACAAGTTATGCTTTCATTAAAGATAAAGTGTTATGTATTCCTACAGCATTCTGTTCATATGGTGGACAGGCTCTAGATAAGAAAACTCCACTTTTAAGAAGTATGCAAGCAATTAATAAGCAAGCTTTAAGAGTTTTAAAACTATTTGGAAATGAAAATGTTGCTTCTGTTAAAACAACAGTAGGTCCTGAACAAGAATATTTCCTAGTAGATAAAGAAATGTATGATAAGAGAAAAGATTTAATTTATACAGGTAGAACACTATTTGGAGCAAGTGCTCCAAAGGGTCAGGAACTTGAAGATCATTATTTTGGTGTTATTAAGCCTAGAGTTCAAGCATTTATGAACGACTTAAATGAAGAATTATGGAAACTTGGAATTCTAGCCAAAACAGAACATAATGAAGTAGCTCCTGCACAACATGAATTAGCTCCAATATTTGCTACAACTAATATTGCAGCTGACCATAACCAATTAACTATGGAAATTATGCAAAAGGTTGCTAAGAAACATGGCTTAGTATGTCTACTTCATGAAAAACCATTTAAGGGTGTAAATGGTAGTGGTAAACATAACAACTGGTCTATTTCAACAAACACTGGTGTTAACCTACTTGAACCAGGTGATACACCTATTGAAAATGCCCAATTCTTGCTATTTTTAACAGCTGTTATCAAAGCTGTAGATGAATATCAAGATCTACTTAGAATAAGCGTCGCATCAGCCGGTAACGACTTCCGTCTTGGTGCAAACGAGGCACCACCAGCAATCATTTCAATCTTTGTTGGTGATGAACTACAAGCAGTTTTAGATGCTATTGAAACTGATAAGCCTCTTGCAAGTAAGGCTAGCGGTTCTCTTAAGATTGGTGCTGATGTATTACCTAATTTACCTAAGGATTCTACAGATAGAAACCGTACAAGTCCTTTCGCATTTACAGGTAACAAATTCGAATTTAGAGCTCTTGGTTCTAATGAATCAATTTCTTGTGCAAACATTATGCTAAATACAGCTGTTGCTGAAGAATTAAAACAATTTGCTGATGCATTAGAAAAATCTAAGAACTTTAAAGAAGATTTACATGAATTAGTTAAGAAAACAATCGTTGAACATAAACGTATTATATTTAACGGAAATGGTTATGATGAATCATGGGTTAAGGAAGCTGAAAAGAGAGGATTACTAAACTTAAAGTCTACTCCAGAAGCTCTTCCATATTACCTACATGAAAAGAATACAAAATTATTCATTAGCCATGACGTTTATACAATGGATGAAATTCATGCAAGATATGAAATTGCTCAAGAACATTATCAAAAGATTGTTAATATTGAAGCATTAACAGTACTTGATATGATCAATAAAGATCTTCTTCCAGCAATTAGTAAATATACAAAATCATTAGCTGATACTATTACAGTTAAGCAAGGATTAGATGCCGAAATCCTTTATGAAAAGTCACAACTAATTGATGTAACAAATGGCTTAACTAAGGCATATACTCTAAAACTTGAATTAGAAAAAGTGCTTGATGATAAACCAACTTCAAGTGTTGAAGAAATCTCATTATATTATAAAGAAAAAGTATTACCATTAATGGAAGAAATAAGAACTATTATCGATGGAATTGAAGCTAAAGTAGATAAGTCTTACTGGCCTTATCCATCATATGGTGATCTATTATTTGGTGTTAGATAGGAGGAATTATTATGGATGCATTACAAGCTGTATTTAGTGTTTGGTTTTTAATTGGTGCAGCATTAGTATTCTTTATGCAAGCAGGCTTTGCTATGGTTGAAACTGGTTTTACTAGAGCAAAGAATGCCGGTAACATTATCATGAAAAACTTAATGGACTTCTGTATTGGAACAGTAGCATTCGTTTTACTTGGTGGTGGGTTATTACTTGGTGAAGATGCTCTTGCAGGTTTAGTTGGTATTCCTAATATGGGATTATTCACTAACTTTAAGGAATTCCCTTGGTCAGATTTCGTATTCAACCTAGTATTCTGTGCTACAGCAGCTACAATCGTATCTGGTGCTATGGCAGAACGTACTAAGTTCATTTCATATTGTATTTATTCATTTGTTATTTCATTAGTTATTTATCCAATCGAAGCTCACTGGGTATGGGGTGGAGGCTGGCTATCAAAATTAGGATTTATTGATTTTGCTGGTTCTGCTTGTATTCATACAGTCGGTGGTGTATGTGCCTTAATTGGTGCAATCTTCTTAGGTGCAAGACTTGGAAAATATGTTAAAGATGAAAATGGTAAAGTAACAAAAGTTAACGCAATTCAAGGTCATTCAATTCCACTTGGAGCTCTAGGGTGCTTCATCTTATGGTTTGGATGGTATGGATTTAACGGTGCAGCTGCAAAGAGTATTACTGAATTAGGCCAAATCTTTGCTACTACTACTGTTGCTCCTGCTGTTGCAACATGTGTAACTTTATTATTTACATGGATTAAAAACGGAAAACCAGATGTATCAATGTGCTTAAACGCTAGCTTAGCTGGCTTAGTAGCAATTACAGCTGGTTGTCAAGCAGTAGATATCATTGGTACAGTCATTATTGGTGCTGTAAGTGGTATTTTAGTAGTTGTTGTAGTTGAAATGTTAGACTTAAAGTTCCATATTGATGATCCAGTTGGTGCTTGTGGAGTTCACTTAGCAAATGGTATCTGGGGAACAATTGCAGCAGGTCTTTTCGCTACAGGTACTTCTATTAATGGTGTAGATGGTCCAATTTATGCTTTAATACATGGTACTGATTTTGCAGAAGGTATGAAAGTTCTTGGAATTCAATGCTTAGGTATTCTAGCTATTATAGCTTGGACAGCAGCAACAATTATTCCAACATTCATTATCATTAATAAAACAATCGGTCTACGTGCGGATGCAGAAGACGAGTTAAAAGGATTAGATGTTACAGAACATGGTTTAATTACAGCTTATGCAGGATTTGCTCAATCTCCTGAAGCATTAGACTATGGCGTAATAGCTACTGTTGGGGATGTACCACAAGCTGAAGCAGTAACAGTTTCTCATTTGAGTGAATCAGATGCTGTTATACCTCAAACCTCGCATGCTTCAGCTGGCGCATTCACAAAGATTGAGATCATATGCAAAGAACGTATGCTTGATTCTTTGAAGAATGCAATGGTTAAGATAGGAATAAATGGTATGACTGTAAGCCACGTAATGGGTTGCGGTGTACAAAAAGGTAAACCTGAATATTATAGAGGTGTTGCTGTTGAAGCTACTCTTCTACCTAAAATTCAAGTTGATATCGTCACTACAAGTGACAACGTAAGTAAAGCTATCGAAACTGCAAAAAAGACATTATATACAGGTCACATCGGAGATGGAAAAATCTTCGTATATGATGTTTTAAATGTAGTTAAGGTAAGAACAGGAGAAACTGGTAAAGCAGCTCTTGTAGATTCTGAAATAGAATAAAAAAGCGATATGTGTTAGGCAAAATTTGCTTAACACATATACGCATTTATAGTGAGGTAATATATATGTGTTCAATAATGGGGTATTCTTGTACGAAAAATTATGAAGAATTTAAAAAAGGCTTTGAAAAGACAATATCTCGTGGTCCAGATATGTCAAAAATAATGGAATTAGATAACGGATATTTAGCTTTCCATAGATTATCAATTATGGGGTTACATGATGAAGGTATGCAGCCCTTCGAGTATAAAGGAAACTTTATCGTTTGTAATGGTGAGATATATGGATTTAGAAAAATTAAGGATGAATTAATAAATGAAGGTTATACATTTAATAGTGATTCAGACTGTGAAATATTACTACCTCTATATGAAAAATATGGAGTAGAAATGTTTAAAATGCTAGATGCTGAATATGCCTTAATAATTTATGATGGAAAAAGTAAATCATTTATCGCTTCACGCGATCCAATTGGTATTAGACCTCTATATTATGGTTATGATAAAGAAAGAAACATTGTTTTTGCTTCAGAGCCTAAAAACTTAAAATATTTAGTAGATAAAATTATGCCTTTCCCACCAGGAACATATTATAAAGATGGCAGATTCGTTTATTATAATAATATTTCTGATGTTAAAGAAAGTGAATACAATAATGATTCTATGGAAGAAATTGCTAAAAATATTCATGATAAACTTGTTAAAGGTGTAGAAAAAAGATTAGATGCAGATGCTAAAATAGGATTCTTACTTTCAGGTGGCCTAGATTCTTCTTTAGTATGTTCTATCGCTCAAAAAATGCTTAAACATCCAATTGAAACATTTGCAATTGGTATGTCTACAGATGCTATAGATTTAAAATATGCTAAGCAAGTAGCTGATTATATTCATTCTAATCACCATGAAATAATAATTACCAAGGATGATGTATTAAATGCACTTGATGAAGTTATTGAAGTATTAGCAACTTATGATATTACAACTATTAGAGCTTCTATCGGTATGTATTTAATATGTAAAGCTATCCATAATACAACAGATATTAGAGTTCTTCTAACAGGAGAAATTAGTGATGAATTATTTGGATATAAGTACACTGACTTTGCTCCAAACGCTAAAGAATTCCAGGAAGAATCTTTAAAGAGAGTTAGAGAATTACATATGTATGATGTACTACGTGCAGATAGATGTATTTCAAGTAACTCACTAGAAGCTAGAGTTCCTTTTGGAGATTTAGATTTTGTTAAATATGTTTTAAGAATAAACCCAGAACTTAAAATGAACAAATATAATATGGGTAAGTATTTACTTAGAAATGCCTTTAGAGGAGATTACTTACCTGAATCAATCTTATTTAGAGAAAAAGCAGCATTTAGTGATGCTGTAGGACACTCTATGGTAGATTACTTAAAAGAATATGCAAATAATAAATATTCTGATGAAGAATATAATGAATTAATAAAGAAATATAGCTTTAGTAAGCCATTTACAAAAGAATCACTTTTATATCGTGAAATATTTGAAAAGTATTATCCAAATCAAGCAGAAATGATAGTAGATTACTGGATGCCTAATAAAAACTGGGAAAACTGTAATGTTAATGATCCTTCTGCAAGAGTACTTAAAAACTACGGAAATAGCGGAAAATAGGAAGTGATATTATGTTTGATAATATACATGAAGAGTGTGGTATATTTGGTATATATGAAAATGAAGCAACTAATTTAGCCCAAGAGGTATACCTTGGGCTTTATGCCTTACAACATAGAGGTCAAGAAGCATGTGGTATAGCTATATGCGATGATGGAGTAATTCTATCACATAAGGGTGTTGGTTTAGTTAGTGATGTTTTCTCTAAAGAAAATTTAAATAAATTAAACCACTCTAATATGGCTATAGGCCATGTTAGATATTCTACAACTGGTTCAAATAATATAAATAACGTTCAACCACTAGTTGTAAAGCATTTAAAAGGTAATCTTGCGTTAGTACATAATGGAAATTTAACTAATGCTTCTTCTATTAGAGAAAAATTTGAGCTTGAAGGTGCTATTTTTCATGGTTCAAGTGATACTGAAGATATTGCTTATTCTATCGTTAAAGAACGTATATCTTCAAAATCTATTGAAGAAGCTATAGAAAAAACTATGGCTACTATTAAAGGCGCATATTCATGTATTGCAATGAGTCCATCAAAACTAATTGCCTTTAGAGATCCAATAGGTTTTAGACCATTATGCTTGGGTATTACTAATAAAGGCGGATATGTAATAAGTAGTGAATCATGTGCTATAGATACAATTGGTGCTAAATTCATTAGAGATATTAAACCAGGGGAAATTGTAGTAATATCAAAGGATGGATTAAAGTCTATTCAAACAAACCCTTTAGAACATAAAATATGTATATTTGAATATATCTATTTTTCTAGAGAAGATTCTATTGTTGAAGGCTCTAGTATATATCAATCAAGACTTCTTGCAGGTCGTCTACTATCAAAAGAAAAACCAATTGATGCTGATGTAGTTATAGGGGTTCCTGATTCAGGGATTACGGCTGCACTAGGCTATTCTAGAGAAAGCGGAATACCTTTTGAATATGGATTTGTTAAAAATAAATATATAGGTAGAAGTTTTATCAAACCAGAACAAAAAGATAGAGAATCAACTGTTCAAATAAAACTAAATGTTATTAAAGATTCAGTTAATGGAAAGAGAGTAATTTTAGTTGATGATTCTATTGTTAGAGGTACTACTTCTGCAAGAATTGTAAAGCTATTAAAGGATAATGGTGCTAAGGAAGTCCATCTAAGAGTATCAGCACCTCCATTTAAATATCCTTGTTTCTTTGGCACTGATATAGATAGTAAGGAAAATCTAATCGCATGCAAATATAATTCAGTTGATGAAATAGCTAAAATAATAGGCGCTGATAGCTTAGCTTACTTATCAATTGAAAATGCACATAAACTTACCTTTAACTCAAATTGCAAGTGCTGTGATGGATGTTTTTCTGGATGCTATCCTATAGAAATTGATTATAATCAAAAGAAAAATAAATTTGAAAATAAAAAGAATGAAAAATAATTATATATATAAGTGCAAAATATGGCTAAATAACTATATCATAACTATAACTTATAGTTAAAATAAGAAAATAGAAATTAACATTTTATAATTGTAGAATTATAATATTATAGGAATGAATCTAAATGAGGTGGTATGATGGACGATATGAAACTAATATTAGAAAATGGTAAAATTTTCTATGGAAAGAGTTTTGGTTCAAAAAATAAAAAAATCGCAGAATTAGTCTTTAATACTTCTATGGTAGGATACCAAGAAATATTATCTGACCCATCTTACTGTGGTCAAATGGTATGTATGACTTATCCTTTAATAGGAAATTATGGATTAACTGAGGAAGATTATGAATCAAAAAATATTTATATTTCTGGCTTTATAGTTAGAGAATATAATGATTTACCATCAAACTTTAGATACACTAAAACTTTAGGGGATGCTATGGAAGAAAATGATGTAACTGGTATTTCTGAAATAGACACAAGATATTTAACACAAATCATTAGAGATGAAGGCTCAATGCTTGCGATGATTTGTGATGCTAATTATAGTGATGAATTAGCCTTAAAAGAATTAAAAGAATATAAAGTTGATAGATTAGTTGTTAAAAAGGTTTCAACTAAAAAGATTTGGTATTCAAGAACTCCAAATCCTAAATACAATATAGTTGCGGTAGATTGTGGTATGAAGATGAATATAGTTAGAAAATTAAATCAGCTTAAATGTAATGTCACAGTTGTACCTTATGATACTCCTTTTGATAAGATAATGGAGCTTAATCCTGATGGTTTATTTATTTCAAATGGTCCAGGAGATCCAACTGATGTAGTTGAAGTAATTAATTTAATTAAAGAAGCCAAAGGAAAGCTTCCTATATTAGGTATATGTTTAGGACATCAAATTATAGGACTAGCCTTAGGTGCTAAAACATATAAGATGAAATTTGGACATCGTGGTGCTAACCACCCTGTTAAAAACTTAATGAACGGAAAGATTGAAATAACTAGTCAAAATCATTCATATGCAATTGATTCAAAATCACTAGATAATACAACATTAAAACTAACACATGTAAATGTTATAGATAACGAACCTGAAGGAATGGTTGATGAAGAAAATCATATAATTTCTGTACAATACCATCCTGAATCAGCCGCAGGTCCAGAAGATAGTGAATACATCTTCTATCGTTTTATTGAATTAATTGATAAGTTTGGAGGTGGACGTGATGCCTAAAAGAACTGATATTAAAAAAATAATGGTAATTGGATCAGGTCCAATCGTAATTGGTCAAGCAGCTGAATTTGACTATGCTGGTACACAAGCTTGTCTTGCTTTAAAAGAGGAAGGTTATAATGTAATCCTTGTTAACTCTAATCCAGCAACTATTATGACAGATACTAAGATTGCAGATAAAGTTTATATGGAACCACTTGACTTAGAGCATGTTTCAAAGATTATTAGATTTGAACGTCCTGATGGATTAATCTGTTCTATAGGTGGTCAAACAGGATTAAATCTTGGTATGCAATTATATAGAAAAGGTATTTTAGATGAATGTAATGTTAAGTTACTAGGAACAAACGCAGAAGCTATTGAAAAAGCGGAAGATAGAGAGCTTTTCAAAGAGTTATGTATTAGTTTAGGTGAACCTGTAATAGACTCAGAAATAGCTAATAATATAGATGAAGTATTTAAGGCAGCTCATGATATAGGTTACCCTGTAATATTACGTCCTGCATTCACATTAGGTGGTACTGGTGGAGGATTTGCGGAAAGTGATGAAGAACTTCTTCCTCTTGCTAAAAATGCACTTAAACTTTCTCCTGTAAGCCAAGTATTAGTAGAAAAGTCTATTAAAGGTTTTAAAGAAATAGAAATTGAAGTATTAAGAGATGCTAATGATACAGCTGTTGCTGTATGTTCTATGGAAAACGTAGACCCTGTAGGTATTCATACAGGAGATTCTATTGTAATATGCCCTGTTCAAACTCTAACTAATAAAGAATATCAAATGTTAAGAAATTCTGCACTTAAAATTATACGTGCCCTAAAAATAGAAGGTGGATGTAATATTCAATTTGCACTTGATCCTTATTCATTTAAATATTATTTAATTGAAGTTAACCCACGTGTTTCTAGATCAAGTGCTCTAGCTAGTAAAGCTTCAGGTTATCCAATAGCTAGAGTAAGTGCAAAAATTGCTTGTGGGCTACGTCTAGAAGAAATAAAGATTAGTTCTACTATTGCTTCTTTTGAACCTACACTAGATTATGTAGTATGCAAGTTCCCAAGATTCCCATTTGATAAATTTGCTGATGCAAATAGAAGCTTATCAACACAAATGAAAGCAACTGGTGAAGTAATGTCTATAGGTAGAACAATTGAAGAATCTATTCTAAAAGCTGTTAGATCTTTAGAAAATAAGGTTGACCATGTTGAATTAGAAAAGTTTAAGAATTTAAGTAATGAAGAATTACTTGAAGTAATTAATGAACACACTGATGAAAGATTATATGCAGTACTTGAAGCAATAAGAAAAGGTATTAGTTTAAACAAGATTTATAATATAACAAAAATTGATAAGTTCTTCTTAGATAAGTTTAAGCATATAGTAGAATTAGAAAACTATATCAAAGATAATAAATTTAATATAGACGCCCTAAAAATAGCTAAAAGATACGGTTTTTCAGATTCATATATTGCTAGAACTTGGGGAGTTAATCAATTTGAATTATATGATTTAAGACTTAAAAATAATATATTCCCAGTATATAAAATGATTGATACATGTGCTTCAGAATTTAAAGCATATGTCCCATATTTCTATTCTACATACGAGGATAGAAATGAATCTATTGTATCAAATAGAAAGAAAATTATAGTACTTGGTAGTGGTCCTATTAGAATAGGTCAAGGTGTCGAATTTGATTATACTACTGTACATGCTATTTGGGGTATTCAAGAAGCTGGTTATGAAGCAATCATAATTAACTGTAACCCTGAAACAGTATCAACTGATTATACAGTTAGTGATAAATTATATTTTGAACCACTTACATTTGAAGATGTAATGAATATCATACATCATGAAAACCCAGAAGGTGTTGTTGTAGCATTAGGCGGTCAAACAGCAATCAACCTTGCTGATAAATTAGATAAGGTTGGAGTTAAAATCTTTGGTTCTTCTGCCAAATCAATTGATTTAGCTGAAGATAGAGAATTATTTGAAGAAGCAATGCAAGATATAAATATTCCAATGCCTAAAGGCTATGGAATCTTCTCTGTTGATGAAGCAGTTAAATGTGCAAATGAAATAGGTTATCCTGTACTTGTTAGACCATCATTTGTTTTAGGCGGTAGAATGATGCATATCGTTTATGATGAAAAAGTATTAGTTGCTAGAGTCAAAGAAGCCTTAGATTTTGATAATGAACACCCTATACTTGTAGATAAATACATTAAAGGTCAAGAATGTGAAGTCGATGCTATATGTGATGGAACTGATGTATTTATTCCAGGTATTATGGAACATATTGAACGTACTGGCGTTCACTCAGGAGATTCAATGAGTGTTTACCCAAGTTATTCATTAAGCGATAAAGTAAAAGAAACAATCATTGATTATACTACTAAAATAGGTATTAAGTTACAAATGATTGGTTTATACAATATTCAATTTATCGTTGATAAAAATGATTTTGTTAGTATTATTGAAGTAAATCCTAGATCTAGTAGAACAGTACCATTCTTAGCAAAATCAACAAATATTCCTATTGCAAATATTGCAACAAAAGTAATGTTAGGTGCAAAGCTTAAGGATTTAGGCTACGTTGGAATTGCTCCGCTTAGAAAAAGATGGTATGTAAAAACACCAACTTTCTCATTTACAAAATTATCAGGCTTAGATGTTGTATTAAGCCCAGAAATGAAGTCTACTGGTGAAGCTATAGGTTATGATTATTCGCTTAAAAGAGCCCTTTATAAATCTTTAAAGGCTAGTGGTACAAAAGTAGCCAACTACGGAACAATACTTGCTACTATAGCTGATGATGATAAAGAAGCTGCACTGCCTCTTATTAGAAGATTCTATCAACTTGGTTTTAATATTGAGGCTACTAAAGGTACTGCACAATTTTTAAAAAGCCATGGTATTCGTACAAGAGTTAAAAAGAAAATATCTGAAGGATCAGATGAAATACTTGATTCTATTAAAAAAGGATATGTTACATATATTATTAATACACAAAGTGAAGGTGTAGATTCACATGATGATGGTAAAATCATTAGAAGATTTGCGATAGATAATAATGTCAATGTATTTACATGCTTAGATACTGTAAAAGTATTACTTGATGTCTTAGAAGATATAACAATGAGAATTTATCCAATAGATGAAGAATAATTAGGAGGCTTATTATGAGTGTTTTAGTTGTTGAAGGCTCTCAATGGGGCGATGAAGGTAAAGGAAAAATTACAGATTATCTTGGTCAATATGCAAATGTTGTTGTTAGAAGCCAAGGTGGAAATAACGCAGGACATACTATTACTATAAATGGTGAAAAATTTGCTTTACGTAGTATTCCATCAGGCATATTTAATCCAAAAATTAAAAATGTAATGGCAAATGGTATGGTAATTGATCCTAAACAAATGCTTGAAGAATTAGATGGTTTAATTAATAGAGGAATTAAAGAATTTAAATTATTCATTTCTAATAGAGCACATATAGTACTTCCTTATCATAAAGATTTAGATGGTGCTTATGAAGATTTAAAAGGTAATTTAAAAATAGGTACTACTAAACGTGGTATTGGACCATGTTATGCTGATAAGATTAATAGAATCGGTATTAGAATGGGTGATTTTATTAATGAAGAATCATTTAAAAAGAATTTAGAAGAAGCTTTATTAATTAAAAATAAAGAACTTGAAATGTTAGGTTTAAAGACTTATAGCGTTGATGAAATAGTAAATGAATATAAAGAATACGCTAAAAGAATTAAGCCATATGTATGTGATACAGCTGAGCTATTAGAAATGGAAATTGAAAAAGGATCAAACATCTTATTTGAAGGTGCACAAGGGGCTATGTTATGTATTGATCATGGTACTTATCCTTATGTTACATCATCTTCTCCAATAGGAGCTTCTGTTCCATTAAATGCCGGAATAGCGCCAAAATACATTACTGATGTCTTAGGTATTTGTAAAAGTTATGATACACGTGTAGGTGAAGGTCCATTCCCTACAGAAATTGATGGTGAACTAGCTAATTATATTAGAGAAAAAGGTCATGAATATGGTACAGTTACTAAACGTCCACGTCGTGTTGGTTGGCTTGATTGTGTCGCATTAAACTATGCTAGAAGAGTATCAGGAATTAATCATTTATCACTTATGTTATTTGATGTGCTTGGTGGTTTAAAGGAAATAAAAATATGTTATGCATATGAATTAGACGGAAAAATCACTACTTCTTTTCCTTCTACTTTAGATGAATTATATAGAGTTAAACCACTATATTATACAATGCCAGGTTTTGATGAAGATATTAGTAATGCAAAAACTTTTGATGAACTACCAGAAAATGCTAAAAACTATATTAGAAAGATTGAAGAATTAACAAAGATTAAAGTATCTATGATATCTGTAGGCCCTGATAGATGCCAAACTATAATGCTTGAAAAATTATTCTAATTATATAACAATATGAGGATAGAGAAAAACTCTATCCTCTTTTTTTAAGTCAAAAATCCCTTTTAAAATTAAAAATATCGTGTTATACTAGTAATATAGTAGGAAAAGAGGAATATCATGATTTCAACAAAAGGAAGATATGCACTTAGACTAATGATTGATGTGGCTTTATATGAAGCAAACGGGTATGTTAGTCTAAAAGATTCATCTAATAGAGAAAACATTTCAATTAAATATTTAGAACAAGTTGCTTCTCTTTTAACTAAATCAAATTTACTACTTAGTTATAGAGGAAATAATGGAGGATATAAATTAGCTAGAAAGCCAAGAGAATATAAAGTAGGTGAAATCTTAAGAGCTGCTGAAGGTTCTCTTGCCCCTGTAGCGTGCCTGCAATGTGAAAACAATTATTGCGATAGAAAAGATACTTGTACTACTTTAGAGTTTTGGCAAGGGTTTAATGAAGTAATAAATAATTATGTAGATAATACTACATTAGAAGATTTAGTAGATAAAGCTAAAAAGAAGTTAGAAAATAATTATAGCATATAAAAAACGCTCAGTTGAGCGTTTTTTCATTCTGCTTCTTTTCCTAAAATATTTAAATTTCCTGCTAAAGTAATGTTTATTTTATTTGTTCCGCTGCCTATTTTATACTTTGAATCACTTATTTTTTCGCCTATAGTATTAGTAGTAGTTCTACTAATAACCTCTCCATTTTCTTTATAATCTTTTCTAGTTATATCAATAATATATGAAGCGTCATCATCAAAATACATATTAACATTCCCACCGTTAGAATATTTATCTTTTAAATTTATTTTTTCAATTACACCAACATTAAAGTTAAAATCATAGCCTGATAAAGAAATATCTACTTCTTTTGCTTTTTCTAAATCAATATCTACTTTACCCCAAACACTTCCACCTTTAAAATAATTAACTTCGTTTAATTTTAAATTCATTGATTGGCAAGTTGAAAATTCAAGTTCATTTACAACACCTGTTTGAATAACAGTATAGTGATAATCAGATTTAACTGTTTTAGATGATGAACCTAAAAGATATACCTTATCTGCACTAGCAAATGTTCCATCTACTGATCCATGATTAGATTGTATTTGCATTTTACTTAATTTAGTATCAAAAAAATCAAATTCAATATCTGAATTATAAGTATGAATAGTAATTTGTAAATCTTCTCTTTTTGGAATATAAACTATTAAATCTTTCTTTAAATCACCAAATTTCCAATTTCCCGATTTACAATATTGAACTAATATGGAATGACCATATTTATCAGTTTCTTGATAATTACAATGCATCATAAACTTTTCTGTGATTGTTTCATTAGGAGTTTCTTCAAATAAGATTTCATCACTATCATGTGTATATACTTTAACATCTCCATCTCTCCAGTTAATGTTTACCATATCTAAGTAACCAGTCTTTTCAAATTTAGATGTTGCTTCATAATGACTTGAAAATTCATATCTTGTAGAGAAACCTTTAGTCATTGTATCAAGTAGTCCACATGAAGGGAAGAATAATAAAAATGCAGCTATTCCACCAACTATTAGTAAGAATACGAAAAAGCCAAAAAGTCTTCTTTTCTTACTTTTTTTCTTCTTTTCCCTCTTAATTTCTCTTTTAACAATCTTCTTTTCACTAACATTTTCACTCATAATATCACCTTCATATACTTATATTATACTTTAAGAAGTATAAAAAAGGAAATATTTATTTTTTACACTTTTCCTATTGACAAAGTAGGAATTAAGATATAAAATAAGGTTGTAATCCTAGAGAAAAACTAGGAAATGTTAAGAAAAGAGATGATTTGTATGAGTAGCGACTGTAGCGACATGGAATGTTGCATGTATATAAATATGAATAGATCAAATTATAAGAAAATTGGGAGGAATTTAAAATGAGTAGAAATTATAAATTTGAAACATTACAATTACACGTAGGACAAGAAAAACCAGATACAGCAACAGGAGCTAGAGCTGTACCAATTTATTTAACAAGCTCATATGTATTTAACAATTCTAAACATGCTGAAGATAGATTTGGCTTAAGAGATTCAGGAAACATTTATGGTAGACTTACAAATCCAACTCAAGATGTTTTTGAACAAAGAGTAGCTGCCTTAGAAGGTGGTGTTGGAGCACTTGCTACAGCAAGTGGTGCTGCTGCTGTATATTATGCAGTTATCGCTTTAGCTAAAGCTGGAGATAACATTGTAGCTGCTAATAATATTTATGGTGGTACATACAATTTATTTGAACATACATTAAAAGATTTTAATATTAATACAACTTTTGTAGATCCATCCGATCCACAAAACTTCAAGAAAGCAATCAATGATAAAACTAAATTAGTATTCATTGAAACACTTGGAAATCCAAATAGCGATGTAATCGATATTGAAGCAATTGCTAAAATTGCACATGAGGCAAAAATCCCTCTAGTAGTAGATAATACATTTGCTTCACCTTTCCTAGTTAGACCAATTGAATATGGTGCAGATATCGTAGTACATTCAGCAACTAAATTCATTATTGGGCATGGAACTGGACTTGGTGGTATAATAGTAGATAGTGGTAAGTTTGACTTTGAAGCAAGTGGTAAATTCCCACATTTAGTTGAACCAAATGATAGCTATCATGGTATTTCATTCACAAAGGCTGTAGGGCCTCTAGCTTATATCATTTATATTAGAGCTATCCTACTTCGTGATACAGGTGCAGCAATTTCACCAGTTAATGCCTTTATAGCTTTACAAGGACTTGAAACTCTATCACTTAGAGTAGAACGTCATACATCAAACGCATTAAAGGTTGTAGAATATTTAAGCAAGAACAAGCATGTAGCTAAGGTTCACCATCCATCAATTACAACTGATCCAGTTCAAAAAGCATTATATAAGAAATATTTTCCAAACGGTGGAGGTACAATCTTTACATTTGAAATTGATGGTTCAGAAGCTAAGGCAAAAGAATTTATTGATAACTTAGAATTATTCAGCTTACTTGCAAACGTAGCTGATGTTAAGTCTCTAGTAATTCACCCTGCTTCTACTACTCACTCACAATTAAGTGATAAAGAACTTGAAGAATCAGGTATTTATAGAAATACTATTAGATTATCAATAGGTACAGAACATATTGATGATATTATTGAAGACTTAGAAATTGCATTTAATAAAACTTTCAAATAGGAGGTATAAATTATGAGCAAAGTTTATAGCAATATTACTGAATTAGTTGGAAACACTCCACTTTTAGAATTAACTAATTATGAAAAAAATAATAAGCTAGATGCAAAAATCATTGCTAAGGTAGAATATTTTAATCCAGCAGGATCTGTAAAAGATAGAATTGCTAATGCTATTATTGCTGATTATGAAGCTAAAGGATTACTAAAGAAAGGTTCTACTATCATTGAACCAACTAGTGGTAATACTGGTATAGGACTTGCTGCTATTGCTGCTGCTAAAGGTTATAGATTAATTATTACATTACCTGAAACAATGAGTATTGAAAGACGTAATTTAATTAAGGCTTATGGTGCTGAATTAGTTTTAACAGATGGATCTCAAGGTATGAAGGGGGCAATTGCAAAAGCAAATGAACTTCATGAACAAATTAAAGATTCTATCATTGCAGGTCAATTCGTAAACCCTGCAAATCCTAAAGCACATTATGAAACTACAGGTCCAGAAATCTATAACGATTTAGACGGTAAAGTAGATATCTTTGTAGCTGGTATTGGTACAGGTGGAACAATCTCAGGCGCAGGAAAATTCTTAAAAGAAAAGAATCCAAATATTAAGGTTGTTGGTGTAGAACCTAAAGGTTCACCAGTTCTTACAGAAGGTCATCCAGGTCCACATAAAATTCAAGGTATTGGTGCTGGATTCGTTCCTGATACATTAGATACAAAGATTTATGATGAAATTATAGATGTTGAAAATGAAGATGCATTTAAAACAGGTAAAGAAATAGCTAGAAACGATGGCCTTCTTGTAGGTATATCTGCAGGTGCAGCTGTATATGCAGCAACACTTCTAGCTAAGCGCCCTGAAAATAAAGGAAAGAATATTGTAGTAATCTTACCTGATACAGGTGATAGATATTTATCAACTCCATTATTTAGCGAATAGCAAAAAGAGGCTTAATAAAGCCTCTTTTTAAGTATATGAGTTTGTAAATAAATAGTGGAAATAATTCATCAGATTTCTTAAAAGCCACATGATTCATAAAACTTTATTGCCTTATGGTATCCAATAAGTGCAATTCTTAAATAATCTTTATATTTTTCTTTTACCATCTCTAGTAAAGAACTACCTATTTTTAATCCTTGGTATTTGGAATTTACTAATAAATAATGTATGTAGGCATTCATTATTCCATCATCCATTACACAAATTAAACCAACTAGTATTATTATACAACAAAAAAAGAGAAACTAGTTCTCTTTTCCTTCTTCTACAATATTATTTTTTGAATCAATATTTAATTCAACACAAAGCATTGTAATATCATCAAATTGTGGTGCATCACCAACAAATTCATCAACTGACTTCTTAACACCTTTTAATATTTCTTTAGGTGTTTTATTCCTATATTTATTTAAAGCTTCTATCATTCTGTCTTCTTTAAATAATTCGTTTTTACCATTTGTTGCTTCAGTAACGCCATCTGTATACAAGAATATCTTATCGCCCTTTTCTAATTCTATTTCATAATTAGAATATTTAGTATCAGCCATTGCTCCAACAATTATACCATGCTTTTCTCTAAACATTTCAAATTTAGAACCTTTTCTACAAATTGCTGGGTCATCATGCCCTGCATTACAAGCAATCATTTTTCCTGTAGTTAAGTCTAATATACCTACCCACATTGTTACAAACATATTTAATGTATTTCTAGCACAAATTCTATCATTAACATGATTTAGAGCATCAGCAGGAGTATCACCAGCGCGTAATCTTTCTGATAGTAAAATGTTAGATACCATCATAAATAACGCTGCAGGAACTCCTTTTCCTGAAACATCAGCCATAATTAAAGCTAAATGATTATCATCAATTAAAGAGAAGTTATAGAAGTCTCCACCTACTGTTTTAGCAGGATGCATGATTGCATATAAATCAAAATCTTTTCGATCAGGGAAAGCAGGGAAAACATTAGGAACAGAACTTTCTTGAATAGCTTTAGCAATGTTTAATTCAACATTCATTCTCTTTTGCTCTGTAGTTGCTTTTGTTAAACTATCAATATAATTAATCATATCATCTTCTAGTTTATCAATAGCTTCAGATAATTCTTTAATTTCTAATATCCTACTCTTCTTTGTTGAACTAAGTTCTCCTTTTGTATTATTTTTAGCAAAGCTCTTAGATTCATCCATTATATTTTTAATTGGCTTAACAAATTGGAATTTTATATAAATACCAGCAAGTGCACAAACAACAACTAAAGCCACAACAGTAGAAACAATAGTAGTAATCAAATATGGTTTTCTACCATTTTGTATTTCACTCATTGGTCTTTGAATTGTTGTTAAAGCAATAACATCACCATTACTATCTTTAAGAGGAACAATTACCGTAATATGTGGTTCTGTTCCATCTGATAAGTTATTTAACCTAAATACTACGCCATATTCTTTTTCTTTTTTATAGATTTTTTCATACATGTTTTTATAGTTTTTAGTGTATTTTTCACCAAATTGGAATTTTAATGCCCACTCTGTATATCTTTCTGCCTCTAATTCCTTATCATTAACAACATTAAAGATATTTGTTCCATTAAGATAATCAGATTCATCTAGCATAAAAACATGTATTAACGTAACATCCATATAATTACAATATTTTTTTAAATATCCAAGTCTTGTATTATAATCATCAATTTCTTGATCATTTAAATAATCATCAATTAAATCAATATCAATTAAAGATGTAGCCGCATTTACCATATGATGTGTTGTTGTTTCATATTCTCTTTTAAATGATGTTGAAAAACTAACAAAACCTATAGTACTAATTATAAAACTAAAGACAACCAATAAAACAACTATAGCACTTATTATATTAAAAGATAAGCTACTTACTACCTTTTTTAATTTCGACATATAATCACCACTCTTATATTAAAATAATAACATAAATACTTTAATAATTCATTATTAAAATGAAAAAAAAGATAGACAAAGTGTCTATCTTATTTCCCTATTTTACATCTATCATATATAAAATCAACGTTCTTGAAGTAATAATCTAGTGTAAAGCAGTTATCTAATTCTTCTTTGCTTAATAATGACATAACCTTTTCATTTTGGCTTAATAAAGTCTTATAATCTTTTCTTTCGTTATAAGCAGTCATAGCAATTGGTTGAACTGTATCATAAGCTTCTTCTCTAACTAAACCTTTTTCAATTAAAGCCATCATTACTCTTTGTGCAAATATTACACCATTAGTCTTATAAATGTTTTCAATCATAGTTTCAGGATATACAACAACATTTTCTAAGATACCTTTAAATCTATTTAACATATAATCTAATAATTCAGTTGCATCAGGTAAAATAATACGTTCAGTTGCTGAGTGAGAAATGTCTCTTTCATGCCATAAAGCAACATTTTCATAGAATGTTAACATATATCCTCTCATAACTCTAGCACATCCACAAATATTTTCTGATGAAATAGGATTTCTCTTGTGAGGCATTGCACTAGAACCTTTTTGTCCTTTAGTAAATGCTTCTTCTAATTCATGAACTTCAGTTCTTTGAAGATTTCTTATTTCAAAAGCCATTTGTTCTAAGCTTGCAGCTATACAAGCAAGGGTAGCCATATAATAAGCATGTCTATCTCTTTGAAGAACTTGAGTAGAAACATTAGCTGAATTAATTCCTAGATGTTCACATACATAATCTTGAATGAATGGTGGAATGTTAGCAAAGTTACCAACTGCTCCACTCATCTTACCGCATTCAACATTAGCTCTTGCCGCATTAAATCTTTCTAAGTTTCTCTTCATTTCTTCATGCCATAAAACCCATTTTAAACCAAATGAAGTAATATCAGCATGAATACCATGAGTTCTACCAATACAAGGAGTAGTTTTAAAACGTATTGCTTGCTTTTCTAATACTTCCATAAAGTTGATGATATCTTCATATAAAATATCATTTGCTTGCTTGATTAAATAACCATTAGCTGTATCAACAACATCAGTACTAGTTAAACCATAGTGAACCCATTTCTTTTCTTCACCTAATGATTCACTAACACATCTTGTGAAAGCTACAACATCATGTTTTGTTTGAAGTTCAATTTCACTAATTCTTTTAATGTCAAATTTAGCATTTGCTTCAATCTTATCAACATCTTCTTTTGGAATAACACCTAGTTCACTCCAAGCTCTATCTGATAAAATTTCAACTTTTAAGTATGCATTGAATTTATTTTCTTCAGTCCATACTTTTCTCATTTTTTCTCTAGAATATCTTTCAATCATATGAGGCCTCCTAGTCTTCTATTTCTTTTCCAGTTAAAAGATTATAGGCTTCATAATATTTATTAATTGTCTTTAAAATAACATCATCAGGAAGATTATAATCACTCTTTGGATTTGCTTTTAACCAATCACGTACAAATTGCTTATCAAATGAAGGTTGACCTTTTCCAGGAGTGTATCCTTCAAGTGGCCAGAATCTTGATGAATCAGGTGTAAGCATTTCATCGCCTAATACGATTACTCCGTTTTCATCTAGACCAAATTCAAATTTAGTATCAGCAATAATAATTCCCTTACTTAAGGCATAATCAGCGCATTTCTTATATAAAGCAATTGTCTTATCTCTTAAAGCAGTTGCATATTCTAAGCCATGTCCTGGGAATTTCTTTTCAAGTACATCAATTGATTGTTCAAAGCTTATATTTTCATCATGTAAACCTACTTCAGCTTTAGTAGATGGAGTATAAATTGGTTCAGGTAATTTGTCAGATTCTTTTAGCCCTTCAGGTAATTTAATGCCACATACTTTACCATTTTCTTTGTAACTAGCCCAACCAGATCCAGTAATATAACCTCTAACGATACATTCAATTGGAAGCATAGTTAATTTCTTACACATCATACTTCTACCCTTAAATTCATCAGTATGGAAGAATTCAGGCATTTCATTAACATCTGTAGTAATCATATGGTTAGGAATAATATCTTTAGTTAAATCAAACCAGAATTTAGACATTTGATTTAAAACTCTACCCTTGTTATAAATCTTATTTTTAAGAATTACATCGAATGCAGATATTCTATCTGTAGCAACCATGATAATACTATCACCATTATCATAAACTTCTCTTACTTTTCCTTCATAAAGTAACTTTACATTATCCATAAATAATCCTCCTAAATTATGTAATAATTTTCACACTAAAATTATAACACTCTACTATTTAAAATACAATCTATTTTAAATAATAATACGTTTTCAAAAAAAGGATAGAATATTCTATCCTTATTCCTTTTCATCTACATAAGTTGCTAGCATGTCTGCAGCATGGGTATATATAATCAATGGACACTCTTCTATTGCTTCTCCTAAATAATTATATAATTCCCTTGGTTCATATGCTCCCATATGCCAACGAATTGCTAATGCTTCTTCCTTTTTTAGCTTTATAAAAGTAGAAATCATATATACTGATTTTTCACCATGTCCAAAGGCAAAAGCTTCTTTTTTATGCTTATAAAAAGCTACTTGAGTCCATGTTCCCTTTTCATCTTTTACATTTCTAGTTGATACTTCATAAGAGCCAATCTTACAAACATCATGAAGCAATCCAATTATTTTAACTGAATCACTATCTCCAACTAATTCTTTTAGTCTCTTATAAACGTTTAAGGAGTGTTTTACTAATCCTCCTTCAAATGCACTATGATGATTACTACTTGCTGGATCAGTAAAGAAACTTGATTTTTCTATCCAACTTATTAATCTATCCATTCCATCTCTATTAATACTTCTAAGTAACTCTAAAAATTCTTCTTTCATTTTATTCCTCCACCTTCTTTATTTTTTCACTATTATTCTTAATATCATAATTAATAAATTCATTATTGCTTGATAATATTAATTTAAATTCACTCTTTATAGACACATCTATATTTAAACTCTCAAAGCTTAAATCAAGTATATGTCCCCCTACTAATTTATTCTTACTGATAAAATGCATATGAAAATCAGTAGTATTCAAATTAGACATATATGTTGGTGCACAAAAACCAATTATAGTACCTTCAATGTTCTTATTTGTGATTACTTTTTGTTCATGTTCCACAATATAATCTAGAGGTTTATATGGCTTATTTTGTTTAGGTAAACTACGTGTAGTCATACTACTAAATAAGCCTTCTATTCTAATAACCATAATTAAGTTTTTGAATTTATTGTTTTTATATTCATGTAGTTTCTTTTTTAAATCATTTATATTACTACAGCTTAGCTTTAAACCATCACATTTAATAAATGTGCAAGCATTACAAAATGGGATAGTTTCGCTATTTTTTGCTTCTATGATAGACCCATCTAAATTGGCTTTATAGCATACTCCATCAACCATAATCATTTCCCCGTCAGCACCTAAAAAAGTTCCTATTGCAGTATTAGAAAATGATTTTAATGTAGCAACATCTATTATTCCATCATATAATCCATCTGTTAAAGATTGTAATAAAGATACTTGATATATTGTATTCATAACTTCACCTTCTTAATCTTATATTTTAAATCATAACCTGCTTTATCACATATACTATTAATTAAATCAACTTTACCTATAATGAAATTGATATCACTTGAATTATATATTTCTTTAATTAATAAAAAGTATTCTTTGGCAATTAAGAAAAAACTATGTGCAAAATAATATTATAATTCATAATTTAATTCATCAAAATAATTCTTTTCAAGTAGATCAATAGCATAATCATCCTCATTAGGAATGAAATAGCCAGAATATTCTAATAATTCTTTTTTTAAATCATCTATAGAATTAATATCTATTTCTGATATTTCACCATAATACTGTATTTCTAACTTCATATGTATCACCATATTTATTATAACATAAAAAGATGGGTTATAAACCCATCTAATTATTCTACTACTAATTCTCTAATTGAAACTTTCTTAATTCTACGGCTAGCAATGTATGCACCTAAATATGCAAGTATCATTCCACCAAAGATAACTAAGATATAATCGATTACTTTATTATCTACTTTTATCTTTACTAAACCCATTTGATATAATAACATTCCAAGTATATCATTAGCAAATAGAATTGCTAGAACCATACCAATTAATAAACCTAAAGCTGATGCTATAACAAATCTTAGTGCCATAGAGTGTCTAAGTGTTCTTGTTCTAAAGCCATTAGCTTTATAGATTCCTAAATCAATACGCTCTTGAATAAATGTTTTTACTGTTAAAAGTCTAATAGTAACTAAACTAAAAATAACCGCAAATACTAATATAACAATACAAATCGCATCACATATTAGTGAGTATTCAGCCATATCTTCATTCATAAATTCTCTATTATCCTTTACTTTGAATCTATTAGCTGATATATTTTTTAATTCTTCTAATACAGCATCTACTTTTGTATCATCTTCTATTTCTAGTTCCATGAAATATACCTTTTGATTACTATCAATTCTTTTTAACCCTTCATAAGAAAGTGAAATATTATTTCCTGTATCATTTAAACACTGGTATATTCCTGTTAAAACGAATTCAGCACTACCATCTTTTGATGATAAAACTACTTTATCTCCTATTTTTAAATCATATGTATCACATATAATTTTTGTTGTAACAAATTCATTATCATAAATTGGAGCTCTACCCTTATACACCCCAAGTAAGTTTTCTGGGCTCATCCATGCATTTAAATATGTTTGATCTCCATCAATTGATATATAAGAACTAGTTACCGCATTATAATAATTTACTTTTGAATGTTTATTTGCCGCACTGACAATTTCATCAATCATTTCATATGTTAAAGGGTATTCTGTATAAGTGGATAAATTAATACTAGTTGCTCCACTCATACCCATAGTTTTACCTATGTTTTTGCTTCTTGTTAGATTACTCATTCTAATACTTGTAAGCATGAATAATGATAATACAGCCATTATTAAAACGATACTTAAATATCTTAGTGGGCTTGACAATACTTGCTTAAGTGATATAGATGCACTTAAAGCTCTTTTAGTTAATGGGGCCTTAATTCTAGGTGAGAAATATATATCACTATTTCCCCCGTTAATGGCTTTAATTGGAGTTATTCTTCTTAATTTAAGTAGTTTAATAAAGATGAATAATACTGATGATAAACCCATAATTAGAGTAATTATTATAACGTTAACAATGCTTAAACTATGACTTGGTATAACAGCTGTAATAGGAATAAATAAGCGTCCTAAATACCCTTTTAAGAATATTGATATAACTACACCTAAAATTAAACCAACTAACTCACTTAATAAATATAGTAAAGCAATTATTAAACCTATTTTTTTATTAGAAAAACCAAGTGCTTTAAGTATTCCTAACTTCTTATAATCACTTTCAATATCACCTGAAACACTACTTGAAATTACTATTAAAACTACCGCAAGTAATATTCCAACAAATCCGATTAATACGCCACTAATAATAGTAATGTATATACCTGTATAATTCTTACTTTGGCTTAAAGTTATTGTTCCGATAGCTTTATCTTGAAAACCAGTTTCTAAGTTTATTCTTTTAGCTAATTTATTATCTGAAATAGAATTATTAGAATATATTTTATATACTACATTAACTAAACTAAAATTATATGCTGTACTTAAATTATTATCCCTAATAATTTGACTACCACTTACACTTATTTCTCTAATTTCTTCATAATCTGCATCAGATATAAATATTTCTTTCCAACCAATTGGATTAGCACCAAATGTAGGTGTAGCAACAAATCCTTTAATTAAGAATTCATATTTAGTTGATCGATATTTAGTCTCTCCATCTTCTTCATACATTTCTAAGCCAAATTCATCAACATAATAATCTCCAACATTACAATGAAGTTTATCTTTTAATCCATAAGGTAAATATATTTCACCTTTTTTAAGTTCAGGAATATTTTCAACATATCCAGTAACTTTATCATTTATAAGTTTAAAATTATCTTTTTCTACACTAAATTTTTCAAGTAGATATGTATTTCTATCTTTTATTCCTGATAATGTACCATCACTATATTTAATTTGATGGTTATTATTTATTGAAGTAAGAGCTTCTCCTTCAAATACAGATTCAACACCTTCTACAACTTCTATTTTTCCTTTTAAATCTGGATCATAATAAGTATCATATCTATATGAGAAAATATTTGGAGCATGAGTATCATTAATTAATTTCTTCATTCCTCTATTATATTCACTCTTTACACCAAATATTGATAAGAAGGAAGCAATAATTAATGTTGAAAGTAATGCTATACAAATAAATATACCTTTTTTCTTTTTAATGTCTTTCTTTAAAATAGTAAATACTTCCATAATTAGCACCTACCATTCTAAGCTATTTAGCCAAGCATTAACTTGTGCTTCTCTTGATTTTTCGTCTTCCTTTTTGTATTTATTCATTCTAAATTCACCAACGATATTTCCATCAGATAAATATAGAATTCTATCAGCACGTAGAGCACCTCTAATATCATGTGTAACCATAATAATAGATTGTCCATCATTATTTAAGCTGCTTAATAAATCAAGTACTTCAATAGAATTCTTTTTATTTAGTGCACCTGTTGGCTCATCCGCAAATACTATAGATGGCTTATTTATAACTGCACGAGCTATTGCACAACGTTGTTGCTCTCCACCTGATACTTGACTAGGTAAGTGAGTTTTAACTTCATCTATATTCATTCTTTTAAATAATTCGCTTGCATATTCTTTTATGTCGCTTGCTTTTTTATCTTTATTTAAATAGCCTGAAATGCATACATTTTCAAATAAAGTTAAATTACTTACTAAATGCATTTGTTGAAAAACAAATCCAAAATCAGTATGTCTTAATTTAGATAATTCTTTTTCTTTCATATCATTAATATTTTTACCATTATATAAAACAATACCGCTTGTGGCTTTATCCATACCACTTATTGCATATAGTAAAGTAGATTTACCACTTCCACTTGATCCCATTATTACAGTGAAATCACCTTCGTAAATACTTAAATTTAAATTTGTTAATACATGGATTTGTCCACCATCATGGGCAAAGCTTTTTGATAAATCTTTAGCCTCTAAAATTAGATTGCTCATAAAATTCACTCCTTTTTACGATTTCATTATATTATGCAAAATATTAAGAAATCCTTAAGAAATTAATTTTTTCAAAAATATTTTTACAAGTAATCCATTATTATTTTCTAATTCAACTTTTCCATCCATTTTCTCTAACATATATTTAACGATATATAATCCTAAACCTGTACCTTGTTTATCTTTAGAGTTAACTCCTCTATAAAACTTCTCAAAAATAAATGGCATATCACTATCATTTATACCAGAACCATAATCTTTAAAATTAATAATATAATATTCATTATCATCTAATAATTTAACATCTATTTTAGTATTAGCATACTTAATAGAATTATTAATTATATTTTCAAATATTTGATAAACTCTTTCTTTATCACCCATAATAAATGCGTTAGTTAAGCTATTATCTAGATTAATAGTTTGGTTAGCTCTAAAGTCTTTAATTGAATTATTTAATACTTCAACTAAATCTAATTTTTCATTATTAACGCTTATTCTATCCATATTAGATAATGAATGTAAGAATAAATCATCAGTTAGTTTTTTAACCTCATCTGCTTTTCTACTAATAACATTTACAAATTCTACTCTAGCCTCATATGTGGAATCCATATTAGCTTCTAGAGCTTCTGAATAAGCTTTAATAGATGCAATAGGAGTTTTAATATCATGACTTAAAGATGCAATTACTGTTTTATTATTTTCAATTGCTTCTTTTTCACATTTTCTTGATTTTATTACTTCTTTTCTCATAGAATCAAATGCCCATGTGAAATCACCAAAAAAATTAGTTCTTTCATAATCAAGTGGTATATCAAAATTACCTTGGGCTATATTACTAGCAAAGCCTTTTAATTTATCAAATGGTCTAATCATTTTAAAATAAATATAAATCATAATTACAGCAACAAATAAAATGCTTATTATAAGCATAATTATAAGTGGTGTTGGATTAAATGAGTCACTAGTATTTCTTAAATAATCAGCTAATTCATCTAGCTTTTGTTTTGCAAGTGCATCATTTCCATTATTATATAATTGCTCTACTTCATTTATATTTATTATTTGCATTCCTCGATTATCACTTGAATATCTTTTGTTCTCAACTAATAAAATAGTTGTAAATGCTATACCAAGAATAAATATAAAGAAAATAGAAATTGTAATTAATTTCTTTTTCATGAAATCACTCCCTTATTTTTCTAGCATATAACCTACCCTATGTATTGTTTTAATATGTTTAGGGTTAGCTGGATCATCTTCTAGCTTTTCTCTAAGCCATCTTATATGAACAGTTAATGTAGATTGCTCAACTATAGAAAAAGTTCCCCAAACTTCAGCAATTAATTTATCTTTTTCAATTGCTTTATTTATGTTTTTGGCTAGGTATGCTAATAAATCAAACTCTTTTAAAGATAATTGCACAGCAACGCCTTTTTTTGTTACTATTCTAGATGTTAAATTAATAACAATATCATCAAATTCTATTGTTTCTTCACTATTTGAATTTCCATAACATCTTCTAATTAAAGCATTTACTGCGCTTAATAATTCACTCATTGAATAAGGTTTTGATAAATAAAAATCACCGCCTAAATCAAGTGCATCTACTCTATCAGTTACACTACTTCTTGCACTAGCAAAGATAACTGGTACGCTTGATTTTTTTCTTAAATCCTTACATATTTCAAAGCCTGTAGAATCTGGTAAATTAATATCTAATATTATTAAATGAAAAGTATTCTTTTCTAGTATTTGATAACATTCTTCTTCGTTATAAGCTAGAGTTACTTCATAACCATGTCTTTTTAATGTTTCACCCATAATAAAGCTTAATGATTTATCATCATCAACTATTAATATTTTATAGCTCATTTAATCACTCCCTAAAAAGAAATCTTTCATTACTTTTTTAAAATCAGGTGCTAAATCATATAAGGCGTGTCCAAATCCTTCAAAAAAGTAATTAGTGAAATTATTTTTATATTTGTAATAATCTAAAAAGTTATAAACATTATTTATATTAATTAAATTATCTAATTTATCATGAACAAATAAGACAGGAATATTTACATCTTTAACTTGTTCAAAAATATCAAAATTAATAATTGATTTAGCAAAAATAATAAATTTATCTAATTCTTCATCTTTTATTGTTGGAATAATATCAGTTAAAACATTCTCATATTTTAAATAAAATTCACTAGGATAAATTAATTTAGAAAAGCCTAAAAATAATTCTTTTTTATCCTTGTTTTTAGCATATTTAATAAATCCGTTAATGGAATTATTAATAAAATCATCAACTCTTGTACATGATGACGCCACAACAAATTTCTTAAACAATGATTCTTCAAGTAATAACATATTAAAACATATCATTGCACCTTGGCTTGCTCCAAATAAATATATATCTTTTAAGTTTAATAAATGTAATACTTCAAGAGTGTCTTTTGCCATATCTTTTATAGAATAGTTTTCATTTGGATTACTTATTCTATCAAGACAATATATAGAAAACTCTTTTTCAAATACTTTATAATCATTAATAATGCTGCTTTCATATTCCATAACACTTTTTATGCTTAATCCTGGAATCATGACCATTATTTTATTTCCACTACCAAATTTAAAATATTTCATATTTTTATTATTAAAACTAAGTTCTTGAACCATAAATATCACTCCATCTGTATTTAATTATAATATAAAAAAATTATCAATAATACCGAAAAATGTCAATTTTATCATATTTTTATAACAAAAAATATAAAAAATCAAAGATTATATAATTTTTATTTAAAATTTATAACATTTTTAATGTAAGCAATTTTTGGCTTATTGAAGAGGTAAAAATTAAGAAATATAATTTAAGTAGAGACATGTCAAACTATTTAATTATAAAAATTAATAAAAAAAGGAGAATAACTATGAGAAGAAAATTTATGAGATCTTTAGGTCTTCTACTTACTTGTGGAATAGCTATTGTTGGTATGGCTGGTTGTGGAAAAAGTACAAAAACTCCAACAAAAGAAGGCTATAACATTTTATGGGCTGATGAATTTGATGGTTCAAGCTTAAATACTAAACTTTGGCTTCGTGAAGAACGTCCTGTTGGTTGGACAAATAATGAGGCTCAAGAATATGTTACTGATAAGAAAAATGGATTTGTCCGTGATGGTAAATTTGTTATCAAAGGTATGGAAAATCCTGATGGTGTAGGTACTTATACTTCATGCAAATTAAGAAATACAAGTAAAGCAGCATTCATGTATGGTAGAATCGAAACTAGAGCAAAGGTTCCTCAAGGAAAAGGTTTATGGCCTGCAATTTGGATGATGCCTGAAGATGAATCCGTTTATGGTCAATGGCCTAAATGTGGTGAAATTGACATTATGGAAGTATTAGGAGATCAAACTGAAACTGCATTTGGTACTGTTCACTATGGTGAACCACATGCTGAAAAGCAAGGAAAAGTTACTCTTACAGGAGGAGAAACTTTTGCAACTGATTTCCATGAATATGCTGTAGAATGGGAACCAGGAAAATTAGAATGGTTCATTGATGGAAAATCTTATTTAGTAGTTGATAACTGGTTCTCTGCAGTTAATGGTCAAGATGACAAACCATTCCCAGCTCCATTTAACCAAAAGTTCTGTATTCAAATGAATTTAGCAATTGGTGGAGATTGGCCAGGATATCCTGACTTTGGTGCTGATTATATGCAACATGCGGAATTTGAAATTGATTATGTTAGAGTATATCAAAAACCTGAATATGATACAAATGTAACAAAACCTGAAGTAGTATATCGTAATCCAGATGAAACTGGAAACTATATTTCAGACACTAATTTTGAACATGAAATATTAACTAAAGATACTGCAATGGGTGTTGGTTGGGTTTTCCACTTAGAAAAAGATGCTAACGCAACTTATACTCAAGTAGAAGGTGGCGGAATAAAGATTAATATCACTAAGAATGGATCTAAGGATTATGCAGTTCAATTTTATCATGCAGAATGTCCGTTTATAAAAGGTAAAACTTATAAAGTATCATTCGATTATTGGGGCGACCAAGATTCATTTGTAATAAATGAAGTTTGTATTGATGCACCAAATGCTGGATGGCAAAGATATTGGAAAAAATCCCTTGAAGTAACAAGCACAAAACAAACATATGAAAAAACATTCACATATGATATGAAAAATGATGCTGGAGCAAGATTTGAATTTAACCTAGGTGGTACTAGTGAAGGTGTAATCTATCTAGCAAATGTTAGACTTGAAGAAGTAACAACAGATTAACAAAAAAAGCCTTAATAAAAGGCTTTTTTATTTTGATATAAACTTATTTAGGTTGGAATCATACACGTAATCAATAGATTCTAATCTATTAATTACTTCTTCTTTTTCTATATCTAAATCGCTACATAAGTCATCTAGATTATCATAGAAATCTCTTAATTTCATATTAATAAAACTTAGGAGCATAAAATTATCTTGTGGTAACATATTATCCTCTACTAAATGCATTTAAAAGTACTAAGCATAGTAATGTACCAGCACCACCAGCACATGTTAATATAATACCAAATGTTTTTAGATCACCCTTAATTAAAGCTAATCCACACCATAATGCACCAAAGAACAAAATAGTTAAGAAGCATATTAATGTTAATTTGAAATTACTAGCCTTTGAGTGAGACTTTTGCAAACTTGTCTTAGCCATAATATACCTCCTACTTAAATGCTACAAATAGTAATAAACCTAATGTAGCTATTTGTACTAACATACCAATATAAATAGTGAAACTAAAATAACTTTTATCAGTTTTATGACGGAAAGTAAGTCTTCCTAAAAAACCACCAATAGCTCCACCTAATGCGCAGAATCCTAAAAGAATTTTTTCTTTAATTCTTTTTGGACCTCCACCATTTTGAGCCATCTTCTTATCTTTACCAAAGATAAAGAAGGTAATTAAACTCATAAATACTAATACAGCACAATATGCTAATAAAATGATTAATTCATATTTCATTATTATTCACCTTCTTGTGCATCTAATTCACTTGAAGCTTCTTTTTGATCATTAACAAATTCTTCAACCTTTTCTTTTTCTGCCTCAGTTACATTTTTAGTAAATGGGTTTGGTTGGTTTAAAACAACTTGTTGGTAAGATAAATCGAAACCATTCTTTACGAATAACATTCTATATTCTCTAAGTAAATCTCTTTGTACTTGGAATCTATCTACTTCTTTACATTGAGCAACTAATCTACAAGCAACATTACTATCTTCATATTGACTAACGCCTTTATAGTAAGGTCCATCGATAATTGCAGGAATCTTATTCTTAATTGTATCTAAGTTTTCCATTAAAATCTTTTCTACTAATTCTTGTGGTACATCATATGGATATTCACAGTCAATAATAGCAAGTGATAATTCTCTAGACATATTAACAACTGATTTAATATCACTATTGTTTATAATTTTAATATTTCCAGCAGTATCTAATAATTTAGTTGATCTAATACCAATTTCAACAACTTCACCTCTGAAGTCATCAATTGCCACAATTTCACCTACGTTATATTCATTTTCAAATACAATGAACATACCAGCAATAATATCGGCAATTAGACTTTGAGCACCTAAACCAACAACTAGTGTTAAAATACCTACTGAAGCAATTAATGCTGTTGTATTTACACCACAACCCTTTAAGAATATGATGATTAAAGCAAGACCACAACCATATTTTACAAAACCATCAAGTAATGTAATGACAGTTTTTGCTCTCTTACTCTTTTCCATATATCCTCTAAAGATTATTCTTACAATCTTACAAATTGCAAATATGATTATAAACCATATTAAGCAGTTAATTAGTGTTGGAACATGTGTTCTAAGTGTTGCAGCTGTTTTATCAATGTTCCATACATTATCTCTCATCCAAGCAGTAAAGCTACTATCTGGAAGTACACCTTCTAATATGATACATGTAATAAATGTGCATAATAGTAGTGAGCCAATGACAATTTCAATAATTGTCCAAATTTTTTGTCCTTTTGTTCTTTCTTTTTTCATATTTTATCCTCCTAAACATTAGTTGCAGCTAATGAATAACTGTTATATAAGTTTCCACTATAACCATTACTTACTAAAGTGTTATAGTTATCGTTTGTTAATGTGTAGTTATACATTATATTGACATAAGCATTACCCATAGTAAATTCTTCATATACATCAAATAAATAGTAATAACCATCTGATGTTGCCTCAACTAAACAATCACTTAATTTCATTGTTACTGGTGTTAAATCATCACCATCAAATGAACCTGAAATTGTTATTGTTTGATTTAAATCAAACTTCATATCTGCTGGAATAGTTAATGTTATAACATCTTTTTCTAGTTCATCATTATAAGAGATATAAGCCATTAATTGTCCATGCGCATTCATTGTTTGAACATTATCTTCACCCATTAAGAATGGAGAATTTATATGTGCAACCTTCTTTTTAACCATATCATACTCTGGTTTTCTATTTTCAACATAATCATATCTAATTGAATATAATGATGCATAGCCATCATATTCTATATTTTTAAATACTACTATTGGATTACTTCTAGTTATACCAGTTACACTATCAACATCAACATATTGACCTGTATTTGAATCAAACTTTTGTAAGTAACAATTCATAGAATAAACACTATAGTCTGATGAATCAGCTATTGTAAAGCCTGTATTACAATAAATGTTCATTGTTCCATCATCATTATAAGTAAATATTGTATGGTAATTTGGATCATAATCTTGTCTATAATAATCCATTTTGCCATCATCTAAGGCATAATTTGAACTATTAGCATAGAAATGATATGTACCATATTCTTCAGCAGTAATAATATTACCATTTTTATCAAAGACAGCAAAGAATACATAATCTCCAGTTGATAAATCATTTATATGATATACATATTGACCATTTTCCTTTTGAACTATCTCATATTCACCAGTACTATTAATCTTAGCTCTTAATGTTGCATCAGGTGGCATATAAGTTACTAAATATAGGTCTCCATTTACAACATTGTTAACATGATCTACAACAACATCCTCTAATGAAGCATTAATCTTATAAGCTACATCACTCATCAATTTTGGATTATCCGCTTTTACGATTGCCCTTCTAACATTTTTTCCATGAGGTTCAAGATAACTAATGTCATAAGATACGGCATATCCAACAATACCTGTAGGGAATTCTTTATCAAGAACTACATAATAATAGTCACCTACTTTTTCAATTATTGAGCCAGTTGCTTCTACAACATTTGTATATACATTAGGATTTTCCTTAAAGAAATGGAATCTAACTGTAGAAGAATAGAATTTTGTTCCGTAACCGATAATACTACTTTCATAATCCATATCAAGTGTTTTAGCAAACTTTCCGTCTCCTCTAAGCATAAAGTCTCCGCTTTCAAGCGATACATCAGCTGGGAAGGCTAAAGTAAAGTCATCAAAGTAAGTATCCATTACAACTTCTTTAACTCCAAATGTTTCGTCATAATAATTATTAATTGAATTAAATCTAAATACATATCCAATAACTGAACCATCATCCTCAGTTACAGGAAGATTTTTAAATATTGGATTTCCTTCTATATTACTACTTCTTATTGTAGCAATTGAAGTATAAGTGGCATCACCAGTTTGCGGATTTCTACCTGCCTTTAACAACTCAACATCATAGAAACAATCGCTATTGCCAAAATCATCGAATTCTGTTAATAATTCAAGATCAACTGTTTCAAAATCATTTTCATCATAATGCCATGTGGCATTTATTCTTTGATCATATTGGTAATGATCTATTGCATAATATGAAGCACCATAATAGCCACCATAGAATTCTATTTTTTCAGATTCTTTAACTACTATAAAGCTCTTATCTGCTTTATAATATCCAACTTGATAACTATATGATACAGTGTCTTCTTTAACTAAGAATTTTGATTTAAATAATCCCTCATTTATATCAATATTATTTTCAATTAATGTTTCTTGACCATTTCTATTAAACAATGATACTCTAGCAACTAAGTTATCTTTTTTAACTCCTATCTTCTTAATATCCTTTACTAAATTATAATCGCCTTCAAATGATACATAGTTTGCACCATCTTCAATATTTAGTGGATATTGTACCAACTTCTTTGTAGTAGCTATTAATTCACCTTCATTGCCTTCTTCAGCTGGCATCTTATGAAGTTCAATTACAACAGTTCCAAATGGAACTTCTTTAATTGTACCAGTATGAATTTTATTTTCATAACTGTAAGTATACATATCTGGATCATAATCTTGTGAATACTGTTCATAATAACGAGAATCAAATAATTCCCAGTCTTCGTCTTGAATAGATTCTCCTCTTTCTGTTTTTATAACAATATATGTATCTTCAGCTAATTGATTCTTATCATCGACTAACTTAGTAGTATAACTAATACCACATGTTAAATCGTCATTATAGATAATATCAATATTAGAATAGCCAACTATTTCTTCATTATTAAATGTAAAGAATGTTTCTTTGGCATATTCAATTTCACCTAATAATTCATTATAACTTACCAAACTTAATGAATATTGTAAACCTGGTATTAAATCATAAACATATTCATCATTATTACCATTTACACAATCTAATTTAAACTCTTGTCTATTATTTCTAATTACAATGTCATAATCTTTATCTAATTCTAGATTTGATAACTCTAAATCATAATGTACAAAGGATGAACCAGCAACAATACTATTTACTACCATCTTAGGTTGAACCTTGCCTGTTGCATTAAATGCAACTACAGCTGCTGCAGCACCAACTACTACTGTTGCTGTTGATGTAGCAATCGCTCCAGCGCTCTCAACTATAGCACTTGATGTTGGAGTAGAAACAACATTAGTTAAATCCTTTACATCGTTTAAAGGTTCTTTGGCATTTGCACTACCATTTTCTTTTCCAGGATCGTATGCATATTTATCATCATCATTTAAATCACATTCTAAAACATTTTCTCTTATATCGAAATATTCTCCTGGAAGAACATTATCAGAAAATTGTCTATCATAAAATTCGTTCTTCTTTAATTTAGGATTATCAGGAATATCCTTATTACCATTATTAGTGTATGTTTCTCTCAAGGTTCCACCTCCTTTGCTTTAAAATAAACAAAATACATAAATATAATATTATATATTTATTGATTTTTCAATATTAACCTTAAATTTACAAAGAAAAAAGTGCTATAAAGCCCTAATTTCATTTATTTTTTTATTAAATTCTTCATCTAAAGGGGCATTAAATGATATTTTTTTACCATCATAATTTATAAATTCTATCAATCTACAATGTAACATTAATTTCCCATCATTTAATCCATATATATCATCTCCTAAAATTGGATGGCCTATTTTAGAAAAATGAACTCTTATTTGATGAGTACGCCCTGTTTTAATACTTACACTAACATAGCTAATCTTACCATTTTTAATAACTTTATAATTCGTTATAGCTTTCTTACCATTAATGGTTGTTACCATTTTATTATTGTTATGTCTATCAGTAGAAATATTATAATTAATTGTTCCCTTTTCTTGTTTAAACTCATTATGACATAAGCATACATATTCTTTTTTGATGCAATCATTAGCAAACAGATTATCTAGATATGAAGCGATTAACATATTTTTAGGAAATATGACAACTCCTGTAGTATTTCTATCCAATCTAGATGGATATCTAACTTCAGCTTTAATATTATTCTTTATAAAATATGAAGCAACTATATTAGCCAATGAATTAGATTCATCATGAATTATTATTCCTCTTTTTTTATTAACAACTAAATAATTATCATCTTCATATATTATATCCAAGAGCCCATCTTCTGCCCTATAATTGATTGTCTCATCAAGATTGATTATAATTTCACAATTTAATAATTCATCAAAATTATTAAAATTTCCACTTATCTTTTTATTTATTTTTAAATCATATATCTTCTTTTTTGATAAATGCATCCTATTTAAAAATGAATTAATAGATTCATTCTTTAATTTAACCTTCATAATTAAACATACATCCAAGTAAATATATTCTCATTTGGTTATCTTTATTTTTTAAGAACATATCATTTATTTTTAGTATTGATCTATTCTTATTAGCTATTTCATTCATTTTTTCAATCACATTTAAGAAATTAGGATGATAATTATCATTTAAAATTGTTTCATCTATATTATGCTTTCTAACAAAATCAACATAATCTTTAACCTTCTTAGGTACTGCATATGATAAAACTATATTAGAGAAATCTAAATCATCAATTTGATTACACATTCTATATAATTTTTCAATAATATAATAAATCAAATAAATAAGTATTTCGTTATGTTCTAAATCGTCCCACTTAAATAATTCTTCTAGTTGGTTAATTCTCCAAATAAAACGATCGTTGCTTGTCTCATCAAGGCCAAAGGCATGCATATATTTTTCTTTAATCTTATTTAAAGTCTCATAATTTTTAATACCAGCACGATAATCTTTATATAGTGAATAAGCATATTCAGAGAAGTATTCATTACTAATATTATTTTCAAGTAACATTCTCTTATATATTTCATCTAATACTTTTGATGATTCCATCATATAACTATCAATAGTCTTCATAAGATTTACTGTATGATTTGTAATATCTTCCGAATTATCGCTTGGTATCGCAATTTTATAGACTAACTCATAATAAGTAGTTTTAGTTAAATCCAAGTCGCAATATCCTATTTTATTATCATTATATAGACGTTTTGTAGGATGTCCTACAACATCATTTCTAACATATTTTATTTCACGAAGCTCTGGATTGTTATTAACATTGACACTCCATTTTTTATTTGTTACACCATAAGATAGACCATATAAGGCATCTACGCCAACAAATAAAGCTTGAAGTATACCAAAAATATTTAGTAACATTTTAGGTTTTTCATCAGTTTCACCTTCTAGGTAACTATCAATCATCATATTAACATTTTTTAGGGTTTCTAAGCTTGACTTTGTTAGGTGAAAAGAAATTTTATTTGTTAAATAGTTTTCTGTTTCAAAAGCTTTAAAGAAACGTTCGATTTTTAAATTGCTATCGTTCATAACTATCCCTCGATTCTTTTTAAAATATCATCAATTAATAGTTCCTTTCCATATGATACTAAATCAATCTCATGTTGTTTTAAGAAAGGTATTTCTTCTTTTTCTATTCCATCAATTATTAGTTTCATATTAAGTGGCTCACTCATTTGTTTTAAACTTTCTAAAACAAGTTTACCCTTTTCGCTTCCTAAATGCGGAAGTAAGTATGATACTCTAAAATAATTAACATTTATAAGCATACAATCTTCAATGTATCCACTCATAAATCTAATACCCATATTACTTAATTGTTCAACTTCCTTTGTGATAACTTTTCTTTTATTAATTAGATTAAAAATAATTAATCCCTTTGGAAGTTTATTGTCTACGACAAGTCTTTTCATAAATGAAATAAATTCTTTATGTAAAATAGTATCGTAACTAACATTAACGCTTATTCTTACATACTTCTTTTCTTTATCATATATTTTTAATATTTCACTTATTGATTTTCTTATCATAAGTATTTCTAACTTAAATGATAAACCTCTTAAAGCTATTACATCATATATTTCTTTATATGATACATTTAAAGAAGGAATAATAGGATTTATTCGATAAAAAGCTGTGACCATATTATTTAGATCAATTACTTGATTATATGATACGCCTATTTTATTATAATCAATAGCTTCATTGATATTTGCGACAAGCGAAGTATCATTGAATGCTTCTTTATATAAATCCATATCAAAATAAGCAAATGAATTAACGCTTTGTTGAGCGGTTTTTAACGCAAATCCAACATAATCTAAAATAAGTTCTATATCTTTAATTAATGTTTGAGATTTATATCTAAGTGCACCTATAGAATATCTAGCTTCTATTCTAGATGTATTCTTATTTACATTTAATCTTAAATAATCTATTAATTCTAAACATTTCTTTTCAACAGTTCTACTATCATTAATTCCATCTAAAATACAATAGAAAACATCTTTATAAAAATGATATATATTATCTGTATTTAAAAACTCTTTTAGATACATTGCTGTATTTCTAATTACTCTATTAGAATATTCTGCGCCATAACATTCATATATTTTGGCATAGGTTTTAATATTAAGCTCAATAATTGTAAATTTCTCTTTTACTATAAAATCTTTTAGATCTTTTTTTAGTGAATACATGTTTTTAGTTCTTGTATCACTATCTAAATATATAAGCTCATTTTCTTTTCTTTCTAAGTTTTTGAATAAAGAATTGTTAGATAAAATAGAAATTATTTCATTACCTATTTTCTTCTTCTTTTCTAATATATCCAAATCATTATATCTATAACTAAATTCTTCTATATCGCTATTTAAGAATTCTCTATATGCTTTATAGTCATCTGCGCTTATACCAATCATATATTCATTTAATTTAAGCTTTGGTTTTTGATTTAATAATTCTCTTGCCTTATTATTTAATAAAACATTATCATTAACCATATATTTAATTGGTATATCTACATTTAAAAACGCATTTAAATATGAACTATTTTCTGATTCACTATTTTCTTTTACAATTCTATTAATCATTCTATCAGCCATAAATGATGAAGCAAATTTTAATAGTTCATAATTATAACCTGAATAAAGTGAATTATCAAATGAATAGAAATATATTACACTTGTTACTTCATCATCAATTATTATTGGAAAAGCAATAACACAATCAATATCAGTATTTTCATATAGTGTATCTAGATATATATCTCTTTTACCATATAAAGAATCTCTATTAGGAAAAATCTGTTCATTTTTATGCTTAACGCATTCATAGACAACAGTATTTTTCATATCTTTATAGTCTCTTTCATATAGCCTATTTTTCTTATAATAATATCCGCTAAAGCTTCTATTTATATTAACAATAACACATACTTCAAATTTTACTAATTCATTTAATTTATCTAATATAGAAAGCAAATTATCCCTTACTTTAGGCTTTATCCCTTTTAGTAATACACTTTGAGATATTTCATTCATTTGATTAATTATAGAATAAATGGTATTCTTATTCTCTTTATAATCATCTGTTTTCTTTTCTTCTTTTACCTCTTCTTTAATCTTAACTGGCTTTAAATCTATTCTATGATTAATAACTAGATCATCTTCTACTGGTTTTTCTAGTTTTTCCAATCTTTCTTTATATAATTCTAAAGATGGTTTATTAAAATCTTTTGTATATAAATCAATACACGCATTATAGAAATCAAATTTATCATCATATGTAGATTCTAAGACAGTAGATTCATATTCAGATTCTTTTAGAATTGCTTTTTTGTAATCACCTAAAGCAATAGTAATCATTAAATCAAGAATATATGATTTAGTTAGTAATTCTTCTGTAATAAACATCATGTTATCTAAACATTCATTATTTAATACTAAAGCAGTCTTATATTCTCCAATTTTATATGAACAATAGCTTTCAAAATAAATGGCATAATAATAATTATAATTATCTAGTTCATAAGTGTTCTCTTTAAGCTTTCTGATATACACTAATGCATCATCATATTTTTCTAATTTCAAATAATATTTAACTAAATATTTTAATATTTCTGTCTTTTCTGATACATCAATTTGTTCATTCAAAAGGCTCTTAGCAAGCGATAATGCTTTAATTTCTTCATTGCTTTTTTTATATACTTCTAGTAATAAAATATCAGCCTTATAAATGTCTAAAACGGCTAAATTTTCCCTTTTTTTGTTTATCCATTTAATAGCATCATTCAAATTATAAGTATCAGTATAAATAAAAATTAAATAATCTAAAAGCATATGATAATACTTATTATTATTTTTCTTAACCTCATCATTAATATTCTTAACAATAGTCTTTATAGCATCATCATACATCTTTAATTCATAATAAATTTTAGCAATATAAAAAGAGGCCTCTAGTTTCTCATCAATACTAGTAGATACGTTAATAAATTCTTTTAGTTTATCAATTGAATCTATAGTTTTTGATAATTTACTAAAGTCCATACTTTACCTCCTAAAAAATATTCTTTATTTCTTTAAGCATGCTTTGTATTGCTTTACCTCTATGTGATATCTTGTTCTTTTCTTCTGCAGGAATTAAACCAAACGATACATCAAATCCATCTGGTATAAATAGTGGATCATAGCCAAAGCCTAAATTACCCTCTTCTTTATAAGCAATGTTTCCATAACATTGTCCTACAAATGAATAATATCTATCATCAGGGAAATATATAACAATATCACATTCATAGAAAGCTCTTCTATTTTTATTATCACCAAGATTTTTTAATAAAAGCTTGTTATTTTCTTTATCGTCTCTATTAGGTGAATATCTAGCAGAGTGTACGCCAGGTGCATTGTTTAGGGCAACGACACAAATACCTGAATCATCTGACATAGCTGGTTTATTATATGTTTTAGCTACTGTTTTAGCCTTTATAATTGCATTATCTAAGAAAGTTTCACCATCTTCTATGATTTCTTTATCAAAATGTAAGTCTTTTAAAGATATGATATTTATACCATATGGAGATAGTATCTCTCTAAATTCTCTAATTTTGCCTTCATTGCTAGAAGCAAATATAATATCCATAGTTATCACCTATTATTATTATATCATATTTCACTATTTTATAGTGATTTATTGAAGGAAAAAAATAAATATGTTATAATTTTTTTAGGTGAGAACAATGGATGAAAATAAATATATTCTAAAAACCATATCCACTAAGTGTATTTTAATATATATTGCACTAACTTTAGTTGCAGTTCCAATCATATATATGACTATTTTAAAAATAACAAATACAGAAGGAAATAATTATTTGTTGCAATCAATTATTACTTTAGTTTCTTATTTAGGATTAGCAATTACTTTCTGTATAATGTTAAGAAAATATTTATTTGATGATGTTAAAGATTTAAAAAATAAATGGTGGTTTAAACTATTATTAGTAATAGGGCTTGTTGCAGCAATAAAATTACTAGAATTATTCTGTGGTTGGTTCTATAGCTTGTTTGGTGAAACAATTAATGGAAACAATCAAGATGCTGTAGTAAATACAATAAAAGAAAATGCGGTACTTATGGCCTTTTCTACATGTATATTTGCCCCAATTGTTGAAGAAATTATATTTAGAAAATGTATATTTTCATACTTCTTAAAAGATATATATGGAATACTTGTTTCAACACTTGCCTTTGGTTTAATACATGTAATTGGTTCGCTTGATTTCATTCATATATTACCTTATTTATTTACAGGAGCATTATTAGCTACATTCTATTCCCTATCAAAAAGGAATATATATGTTCCTCTAATAGCACACATGGTTGTTAATACAATTAGTTTTGTATTGATATGTATAAATTAAAAAAGGAGATAAAATTATGGAAAGAAAAAAATTAACTTTAATTACTGTTGTTTCTGCATGTTCATTCGTTTTATTAATTGTAGTATTTGCTCTTATTATGACTTTTTGTTATAAAGAAAAAATAAAAATGTCTGAGTACCAACCACCATTTGAAAGCTATACTTATGAAGGTGATGCAACTGAACGTATATACTATGAAGAAATAAACGGATACAAATCTACTAATATGGTTTACGTTTATGGTGACGGAAAAGGATACGTTAAGAAGACTGAAAAGCATATAAAGAGTTATAGTGACGTACTAGATATTGATTATGATGTTTATTTTAATACTTCTTCTCTTATCAGCAGTAAAATGTCTGAGATGGGTTATACAACTTATTCCCAAGATTTTAGTGAAACAATTTATGTTGTTTTAAATTCAAAGATGACTCCTATATATATGGTAGATTTAGTCGTTGGAGACGACGAGGAAGACGATGTAATGCTTTTCATCAATATAAATTCAGGTGAATTCATTGATGGTACTGATTTAATAAATATATTTGATTTTGGTTTTTAATAGATTAAAAAGAAGTGATTTAAATGAAAAAACAACATCTTCTTCTAATTACGCTTATATCTGTATTCACATTTATAATATTATGTGCAAGCTTAATAGTAACACTTTCACTAACTAATAAAGAGAGAATTAATATAGAAGATTACAACCCTCCTTTTGAAAACTATCAAATGTATAATGATGATGATGATTACTATATATTCTATGAAACAATTAATGGATATATAACTTGTAACTGTGTTTTAGTTTATACAGAAGATAATAAGGTAAAAACCATTGATAAGCACATTATGCAATATAATGAAACACTATCAATTGACTATAATTTACTAGGTAATATAGATACTAAGATTACTGAAAAAGCTATAGAATTATATCAAGATAGTGAATATTACATAGATAATTCTACTATTGCCTATTATGTATTTAATTTTAAAATGACCCCAATATATGTTGCTGCTATATTCTCAAAGAGCATGGCAAAAGGAACAACAATATGCATTAATCTAAATAATGGGCAATATATAAATTATGAAGATATAGCTATTATTAATTATTAAAAAAAGGATAACTTTTAAAGTTATCCCTTTTATTTTTTATTAGTTAAAAGCTTTACCATTTTTTCATCGTTCATAGATATAGCATAATCAATTGCTGAATGTCCAAAATTATCTTTTTTATTTGGCTTTATATTTAACTTTAATAATTTATTTGCATATACATAATCACATTGTATTACAGAAATATGTAATGGATAATCAGTTAAATATCTTTGATAATCTAAATTATATTTTAAAGATTCAATATAATCTTTAACATCTTCTCTAGCGACATCAAAAACTGTTTCATTAAACATGTTAGAAATATCAGCGATTGCTCCTTCTTGAATTAAATAATCTATTATATTTAATGTTGCATATCTTACTGCACTAAATAAAGGAGTTTCTAATTGCTTATTTCTTATGTGCAAACACGCACCTAATTTAATTAAATAATTAACTATATCATAATTGCTTACTTGGCAAGCATAATGAAGTAGAGTGTTTCCAAGCCCATCTCTTTCATTAACATTTGAATAAGTTCTTTCTAACACAAATTTTAAAACAGATATTTTTCCACTTTTAACCGCATAATGGGCTATAGATCTATTACTATAAGTTAAAGATGATAAATCAATTTTATCAGTTATTAATAATTTAATAATATCTATATTACCATTAAGCAAAGCCATATGAAGTGCTGTTTCACCATAATTGTTCTTTTCATTAATATCGGCATTAAATTTTAAGAACAGCTTGATGAAACTTTCTTTCCCCATTTTACATGCAATCATTAGAGGTGTATCACCATTATTATTCTTTATATTAGGGTTAGCATTATGCATTAATAATAATCTCGCAAATTCTAAGGAATTAAATTTTACGGCATAATGAAGAAGAGATTCATTTGAATCATCAGTTTGATCTGGATTTAATTCATCTATTACTTCAAGTAATGATTGAGTATCATCTATTTTTGCACATAAAAAGATATCATTACCAAACATAAAACCATCCCCATCATTTAAAAAATGCCTTATTAAGGCATTTTTATAATTATAAATCTTAAAAAATTACTTAACTGCTTCTTTTAAAAGTTTTCCAGCTTTGAATGCAGGAGACTTTTGTCCAGGAATAGAGATAACTTCTCCATTACGTGGGTTTAATCCTGAGCGAGCAGCTCTATCTCTAACTTCGAAAGTACCGAAACCAGATAAAACTACTTTTTCACCAGTCTTTAAAGTTTCTTGAATTTCATCTAAAAATAAGTTGATGATTTCTTCTGTAACTTTTTTAGTTTCAGGTGACTTTTCTGCAACAATTGAAATTAATTCAGCTTTATTCATTCTTTAAATTCCTCCTATTTTATATCATTCTACCCTTATTGTATCATTAAAATTAAACGTTTTCAATAATTAAATTTAAAATAATATAGTAATATCCACGTTTTTTATTCTGCCTTTAATTCTCTATTTAGGCAACCTTTAATAGCAGTAATAGGATCTACATTCTCATATAATACTGAATAAGCAGCATTTATGATAGGTAATTCAATATTATATTTTTTTCCAATTTGATAAGCAGCAAGAACAGCTCTAACTCCTTCTACTGTTTGTTTAGAATTATTTACAGCATCAGTTGCTGATTCTCCTTTACCAATTGCTATTCCTGCATTAAAGTTTCTTGAGTTAGTACTTGATGCAGTTACAATTAAATCTCCCATACCTGTTAAACCATAAGCAGTTTCTTTTTTTCCACCCATAGCAACAACAACTCTTTCTATTTCAAGAATACCTCTACTAATTAAAGCAGCTCTAGCATTTTCTCCTAAGCCTAGTCCTGTAAGCACACCTGAAACTATAGCTATAGCATTTTTAATTGCTCCACCAATTTCACATCCTATAACATCGCTTGATGTATAAACACGTAAATATTCGCTATTAGCAAATAATAATTGAACTTCTTTTGCTATTTCTTTATCTTTTGATGCACTTACTAATAGAGTTAATTTTCTTAAAATTAATTCTTCGGCATGAGATGGACCTGATAGTGATGCATATCCTCTAACAAATTTAGGATCAATTTCATCCTCTAAGATTTCTCTAACACATTTAGATGTATCAGGCTCTATACCTTTAGATACATTTATGAATACTTTCTTATCTGTAAGTAATGTATTAACTTCTTTTAGAAGGCTTCTCGTAAACTTAGTTGGAACGCATATTACGATATAACTAGCAAAATCTAGTGCTTCTTTTAAAGTATATAAACCTTTTATTTTTTCTATTTTACAATCTTTAAAGAATGGATGTGTTCCATTATTTATTTGATCAACAAAATCTTTATTAACATCATATATAGCCACATTATGGTTATTATCAGTTAATGCTTGGGCAATAGTTATACCCCAGGCACCTGCGCCTAAAACTGAAACATTCATTTTTAATCCCTCTTTCTTAAGAATAGTTTTATAGGAGTTCCTGTGAAATCAAAGGCCTCTCTAAAACAATTTTCTAAATATCTTACATATGAGAAATGAACATATTCTGTATCATTTACAAATATGATAAAGGTAGGTGGTTCAACACCCATCTGAGTTGCATAATAAAATCTTGCTTTACCCTTATTATAATTTTGAGGTGGATTCATAGCTACAGCCTCAGCTAAGCAATCATTTAATACACTAGTAGATAATCTCTTATTATGATTTTCATATGCTCTTTTTATTTCAGGGAATAAAGTTTGTACTCTCTTATTATCTTTTGCTGAAATAAAGCATATAGGAGCAAATCTTAAGAACTTAAAAGTTTCTCTAATATCATCTACCCATTTATTCATCGTATTATTATCTTTTTCAATAGCATCCCATTTATTTACTACTATAACACCTGCTCTACCATATTCTTCTATATAAGAAGCTACATGAGCATCTTGTTCTATAATTCCTTTTTCAGCATCTAATAAGAATAATACGACGTTACTACGTTCAACTGCTGAAATAGCTCTTAAAACACTATATTTTTCAGCATTTTCGTATACTTTACCTCTTTTTCTAATACCTGCAGTATCAATAACTACATAGTTAACTCCATCTTTTTTAAATACAGTATCGATAGAATCTCTTGTAGTACCTGCAATATTAGATACAATACTTCTATTATCTCCAATTAACGTATTAGCAAGGCTTGATTTACCAACATTAGGACAACCAATTAAACAGAATTTAATTGTTCCTTCTGGATAATTACTATCTATATCTCCTGGGAAATAAGATATTATCTTATCTAGCAAATCACCTATTCCAATACCATGAGCACTAGATACACCGATTGGATCACCAAATCCTAAAGCATAGAATTCATAAAGCATATCTAAGTATTTAGCATCATCAACCTTATTTACTGCTAGAATTACAGGTTTATTTGATTTATAAAGTATTTTAGCTACTTCTTCATCTTCAACAGTAATTCCGTTTCTACAATCAGTTAAAAATACTACTACATCAGCCTCATTAATTGCTATTTCAGCTTGCGCTCTAATCTCAGTTAAAAATGGAGCATCTTTTATTTCGATACCTCCAGTATCGATTAAGGAGAAATCTTTTCCAAGCCAACTAGCCCTTCCATAAATTCTATCTCTTGTTACACCTGGTTGGTCATCAGTTATAGAAAGACGTTCTCCAATTATTCTATTAAATAGTGTGGATTTCCCAACATTGGCTCTTCCCACAATTGCTACCTTAACAGGCATACTAACACCTACTTTATTTGCCGATAATATCTCCTATAGTTGCATCACTATTATCGTTTTCTTCTTTATATTTTTCAAATTCAGCTTTTTGTTCAGCTATTTTTAAAACTTTGATGCTTAGTTTTAAAATCCATTTTTCTTTATTAACATCCATTACTTTTGCTTTTACAACATCACCTTTAGCATAGAAATCTTCTAATTTTCCTTTTTCAGCTAAAGCATCGTTAGGAGCTATTTCTACTTCTACTCCACAAGCAATAACTTTTAATCCTTTAGATGTAACATCGTCAACTGTAACTTCAATTACATCATCTTTCTTACAGTTAACATTCTTCCATGGATTATCAAGTAATAATTTTCTACTTAAAGAAATTCTTTGTTTTTCTTCATCAATCTTGATAATTTTAACTTCAATTTCATCACCAATTTTAACACACATATCTAAATTATCATTTGGATTCCATGAATATTCAGACTTATGTAATAAGCCAGTTACACCTCTATCTAATTCTAAAATAATACCAGCAGCAATCTTTTGAACTACTTTACCAGTAACTGTCTTAGATACTTCGTTTTTAGAAGCATATACTTGGAATGGTGAAGGAATTAAAGCTTTTCTTGATAAATCGATTTTATTTCCTTCTTTAGCAATTACCTTTAAAGCTACTTCATCGCCAACAGCTAAAATCTTTTCAGCTCTTTCATCCTTAAAGTGAGATACTTGATTGTATTTTAAAATACCTCTTGCTAAACCAATTTGCATTAAAACTCCATAAGGTTCAAATTTTAATACTGTTGCTTTCACAGTATCTCCAACATTAATATTAGAGATTTCTTCTTTTCTTTGTTCTAGCATTTCATCAAGCAAAATTGCTTTATGAGATGCGATGTATCTTTCTTTACCTCTATCGTTTTTCTTTTCGATAATCTTTACATCTATAGTTCTACCAATGAAATTATTTAGATTTGGCTTATCTCCAATAGATAATAATGATTCAGGAATAAAGATTTCACAACCAGCATAATCAGCAACTACACCTTTATTAACTACTTTAGTTACTGTTACACTAATAGTTTCTTTATTATTATAAGCATCAAGTAATACTTCTTGATTCTTCTTTCTAAGTAAAGGTAATCTAGATACTAAAACGCTCATTGAATCTTCGGATTCGATTATTTTAGCGATAGCAACATCAATAACATCGCCAACTTTTACCTTGTTTACTTCTCCATCTTCTTTATCAGAAAATTGATCTTTAAACATATAAGCATCATATCCTGCAAAGCCAGGGATTTCAAGTACAAATTGATTTTCTCTTATATATTCAACTTTAGCTTTTACTATATCTCCTCTTTTAGGTTTTTTGTTTTCTTCAGCTGCTAATAATTCAGCCATTGACATATTTTCATTCATATTAACACATCCTCTCTTTTATAAGTGTAATTATTTTTTCTGAAACTTCTTCTATAGTCATTTCTGTAGTATCTACTAATATCGCATCGTCTGCCATCTTAAGTGGCGATTCTTTTCTTGTTGAATCATTATGATCTCTTATTTTAATTTGTTCTTTTATTTCTTCTAAATTAGCATTTGGTAGTTCTTTAAATCTTCTTTCAGCTCTACAATCAATAGATGCAGTTAAGAATACCTTTAAATTAGCATTTGGTAAAACTTTATATCCAATATCTCTACCATCTAAAATATATTTTCCATTTTCACTTGCTTTTTGTTGTAGATAAACTAGTTTTTCTCTAACTAATTTATAGCTTGAAACTCTACTTGCGGCATTTGATACTTCAGGTGTTCTAATTAAGCCTGATACATCAGCGCCATTTAAGTAGATTTTCCCATCAACATATTTTATTTCTATTTCATCTAAAATACCATTGATTTTTTCTTCATCATAAATATCTACACCTTTATTTAAAGCAAATAAGCCTACTGCTCTATACATTGCCCCTGTATCAATATGTGTAAATCCTAGTTCCTTGCATACGATTTTGGCAATTGTTGATTTTCCAGAACCTGCAGGTCCATCAATAGCAACAGTAAAATTCATTTTATCACCTTCCCATTATTTCCTTTATCTCATGTATTTTTAACTTTCTATAGCATCCTTTGGGAATGCCTTCTAAAGTAATATTACCAACTCTAACTCTTGTAAGTTTTTTTACAGGATGTCCTATAGCATCACACATAAGACGTACCTGATGATTCTTCCCTTCATGAATAATGATATTTACTAAAGATGTATTATTTCTCTTATCACTACTTATAACTCTTGCTTTACAAGGTTGTGTTTTATAACCTGTTTTTAAAACAACACCTTTTTTTAGTTCAAAAATTTCATATTTAGTTACTAAGCCTTCAACTCTAGCAACATATTCTTTTTCAACTTCATAATTAGCCTTTGTAAGTTTATTAGAAAAAGATCCATCGTTTGTAACAAGTAAAACTCCTGCAGTATCAAAATCAAGTCTACCAACAGGATATATTCTATTTTTCTTATCTGCCTCGCTAAATAAATCTAGAATTGTTGGTCTATTTTTTTCATCTTTAACAGTTGTAATATAACCAACAGGTTTATTTAAAACATAATAGACATGTTCTTCTTTAGTTACAATAACACCATCAACCTTGACAATGTCATTTGAGCCTACTTGTACTCCAAGTTCTTTTACGACAATATCGTTAATACTAACATGTCCATTTGCAATAAGTTCTTCTGATTTTCTTCTAGATGCAACGCCACATTCAGCAAGAAATTTTTGAAGTCTTTCCATAATACCACCTTTATAATCTCTAAATATTATATCATATATAATATTATTTTAAAAGATGCATAAATGCTTATAAAGAAAAAAAAGACACATAAAATGTGTCTTATATAATGCTACTTGTGAATTCATCTTTGTTTCTTTTGATCATTCCAAGCTTAGCTAATGATTTTAAACGATATAAGGTTTTTCTCTTACTTAAGCCAATATACTTAGCTATATCTAATAATTCTTTTGTTTGTGAAGTGTATTTTAAAATATTAAATCTCTCAACTAATGAAGCATCTTTTGCGTTTAATTTAACATCAAATAATTTGCATTTTTCTTTCTTTGATAACATATTAAAATCATCCATAGAAAGCCTATTATCAGCAATCAATGCGATACTACAATCATCTGTTGTACGCTCATGAATTTCATAATCCATTAAATATTTTACTGTGTCTAAATATAATGTGTCAAATGTATATTGTAAGCCTATGATAAGCTTAGCAATAGCATGTGCTGGTTTTTGTAGCTTTTTATTATATAAAGATGCTGAAGAACCATCTGACATTAAAGCAAATCCTTCGAAGCCAGTAGTCTTACCTTTTAACAATCTTGCCTTTTCAAACGCTCTAGGTGAAGTAATAAAATATGTTGCATTTGCAAATTCACCATTATCAGGCATTGTTAAAGTTTTTAATTCTCCATTCTTTAATCCAGCTATTAATCCATCACCAACATGGAATACAATAACATCATCATTTTTAATTGCTACACAAAGGAGTGTGCTAGACAATTTATCTTTATCACATTGCATTTCATCTGCTTTTGCAACTATATCTTCTACTACATGATTAACAATCATTGTAATAACTTCATTTGCATTAGAAATGTTTATCAATTCATCGAAATTATCACCTATATATTTGCAAATAGATTTGCACGCAATAATGGCTCCAATATCCGAATATTCATAACTTCCTGCACCATCTGCTAGAGCTGATACAACGACGTTATTTTGTGTATATGTGAATGTTTTGTCTTGGCATACTTTTTTAGCCTTTATGTGGCTTTTCCCAATTACTTCATAATTAAGAGTTTTCCACATACTCTTCACCTCAACATTAATTAAAATTCAATTTCACTCCATGCCTTGATAGCTTCTACATCAAGTGTAATCTTTTCACCAACTACTGATTGACTTACTCTGCAAACACTTTGGCTTAGCCATTCAAAGAATTCTTTAAAGTTAAGTCCTCTAAGCTTTAAAGCTTGACGCTTAGGTGATAATTTATTTAATCCTTCCATATCAGCACTTGAACCTACACCAATAGGGAATACAGTTAATTTTCTATCTTTAACTAATGATTCTACTCTTTTAACTGCTCTATCAAATTCAGATTGTAAACCAGTTGCATAACCATCAGTCATAATAACTAACCATGGTTGGAAATAATCTACACCATTATCTTTGTATTCTTCTTTTCTAGCATCAAGTTTATCTAAAGCTAAATTTACTGCTTCACCAAGTGGTGTTTCACCAGCTACATCAAATGCTGGTAGTTCAGTAATTTGGGCTAAAGTCTTGAATTCAGAAATACATTTTGCTTTTCCACCAAATGTAACGATACATACTTCTGCTGAATTAACAGCTACTTCATCGCTCTTAATAGAATTATAAAAACGTTCTACACCTTTTCTTAATTCTTCACAACGTCTTCCTTCCATAGAACCAGATGTATCTAAGCATAAACAAATTGGTACTCTGGGTGCAGGGTTAGTGGCTAAATCATCTTCTTCAAAAAAATCAGTTTCTCTTTCAATTTTACTCATCTCATATCGCTCCTTTTTCTATTTTTTTCTTTTTTTATTATATCTATTTAAATTTGAACTTTCGACATTCCTATGCATAATAATCGGAGTTTTTGCCTTTTTAATTGTGCTTTTAGCAACTTCTGGCATACCTGGGAAAATTTCGTTTCTAAGCGACTTTTTGCTTTCAGACTTAAGTTCATCTAAATATTGATAAATTAAAATAAGCCATGATTCACTACTTATACTATTATTAGGATTATGGTAATTACCTTTATCATTAAATGTAGCATAAAACGCTCCTCTAATGTACTGTGGTAACAAATCCCAAATATCTTTCCATGGACCAACTGGGATTAAATCAACATATCTTGTATCTGATATGATTTCTCCTTTACTATTATTGGCCTCATATGGAAAAGGGAATTTATCTTGCTTAATATTAGTTGCAGGATCAGATCCACCTCTAATAGCATATGGATGTTTACCATTCATAAATAAAACATATATTAATGTAGCTAGCGAGAAATTTTCATGTCCCCATTTTCTTAAGAATTCAGGGAATTTAGCTCCTGATTCTAGTAATTCTCTACATGTATATTCATTGGTTCCAACAGGACAAGGGAAACCTTCTATTTGATAACTATCTGTATCAACAAAATATACTTGAGTTGGAGATGTAAACATTATATTTCTTGTATTAATATCACCAACGATAATATTTCTTTCATGTAAATAATAAAACTTTTCAACGATTGTATAAGCAAGTGTTACAATGTCTTTCTTCTTCCATTTAGGGAAATATTCTTGCATAAATGCTCTATTTTGAACCTTTGATAGAATATGTCCTTTTGCAATAGGCATTGTATAACCTACAACCTCATTATATGTATTCATAACTAAATCAATAGGCCAGCAAATATCTTGGTCATATATTGGTTTAGAAATCATCAATTTAATCTTTTCTATTTTAGCATTTGTTAATTTGCTTAAGCTATATATTTTACATGCTAGATTTTTGTCTATCATATAAACATTTCCTTCTCCTCCATGACCTACTTGATCACCTAGATAGAAGGCAATATTGCTTTTGCAAGTTCTAACTATATCACCCTTTGTTGGGATGAATGATACAGTTATTGGAGATGATGGAATAGAATTCACTTTAGTAGCCATCTTAAATTTTTCTTCTGGTGGTACAGCTGTTTTTTTACCACTTAATTTATATTTAATAGCCACTATATTCACCTCCCTTTTAAACGTAGTTTACCCTACATATTAATAATAACATATTTTCATTATTTTTACTATAAAAATACATAGTATTTTATTTATTTTTTTAATCCATACCAAGTAGGTGATTATAAGCTTGAATTATAGCATCGCCATAGAAAGCAGCAATCATCATACCTATAGCAAGATAAGGGCCAAAGGCTACTCCTCTTTCTTTTCTAACTTTTGTCGCAAAAAGGATTCCTTCTATTATTAATCCAGCCATACTTCCTATTAATAAGCCAAGTAAACATCTACCTGCGCCTAAGAATAATCCGCATACAGCCATCATCTTTATATCTCCACCACCTAAGGCATCTTTATTGCCTGTTTTCTTTATAGCTAACCAAGCGATAGCATAGAAAGAAACAAAGAATATAACACCACCTAGTATTCCCCATAAAACACTAGTGAATTTAAATACCATAGCAAGGATTGCTAATATAATAACTATAACATGACATGTATCAGGAATAATAAATGTTTCGAAATCAGTAAACACGATTATTAACATCGTTAAAGAGAATAGAATAACTAATATTCTATACATTTCTGTAGCATTAAATGTTTCACAGTCTTTAATTGTAAAAACAGTTAATGCAGCAAGACCTATGGCAAATATTGGAACAAGCAATCTAGATACGCTTAATCTATGCCCACATTTACCATATTTTCCTCTAGCAAAAATATAACCAAAGAAAGGAATAAAACGCCAGAAAGAGACCTTTTCTTCACATTCAGGACAAATCGATTCATATTTAATTACATTCTTTTCTCTTGGTAACCTGTATATCAAAAAGCATAAAAGAAAGCTTAATAGATATGCAGCACCCATATATATTAGATATCTAGCTAGCATATTTTACCTCCTATATTTTTAAAAAAAACTAGGGAGTCCCTAGTTTTCTTCTTTGTCAACATCTTCGATTTTTAAGAATACCTTAGTTATTCTCCTACCTAGAACTTCTTTAATTGTAAAGATCAATTTTTTAGTTACTTCTACAAATTCGTCATCAATTGTTTTAGAAATAAAAGTTGTTTCATAAAATATTTGTTCACCTGCTTTAGGAACATCATCTATTTGTTCATATAACCAACCAACTAATCTATTATGATCAGATGGAGTCTTACCTAATTCAAGTGTTTCAAATAATTCTTGCATACCTATTTTGGCATCAATTAAATATTCATTATCAGCAATCTTGATGCATAAATCTTTTTCTACATCATCATGCTCATCATAAATTTCTCCAACTAGTTCTTCTAAAGCATCCTCCATTGTAACTAAACCAGCAGTTTCACCAAACTTACCACTAACTATAGCCATATGAACCTTTTCTTTTTGAAGTTCTCTAATTAAATCATCAACAGGCATTTTCTTATTAACATATTTAACAGGTCTTAAGATGTCTATTATTTTAAACTTCTTATTTTCTAGTAAACATGTGAAGAAATCTCTTTCATAAAGAATGCCTAATATTTTATCTTTATCATCTCTATAAACAGGTACTCTTGAATATTGGTTTTCAAAGAATATTTGTTTAATGTTAGAAATTGATTCATCAACATCAATGGCGACCATATCAATTCTTGGAACCATAATATCATCAACTATTTTATCACTTAATTTTAGAGCATTAATAATTAAATCTGAGTCATTTTCTTCAATAACTCCTTCATCTGCCATGTTATCAACTATTGTTTCTAATTCATCTTCTGTAACAGATGGAGCTTGCTCTTCTTTTTTGCTTTTAGAGATTAATTTTCCTAATCCATTAAACAATAAATTTAACGGGAATAATAATATATTCAAAAAGCTCAAGATATAAGCCGTTTTCATAGCCATACCTTCAGCATGCCTTTTAGCAAAGCTCTTAGGCATAATCTCCCCAAATATTAAGACAATTAAAGTAACTACAGCAGTAGATACGATACCTGAGATGGTATCATCCATTATCAATTTAGCCGCAATAAAAGCGCCTATTGTTGCCATAGCGATATTAACTATATTGTTTCCAATAAGAATGCTTGATAAAGTATCGTCAAATTTTTGATGTACTTTTATTGCTTTTGCTGCACTTCTCTTTCCATTTTCAGCATAATTAGTTAATCTAACTATATTTGCTGATGAATATGCTGTTTCAGATGCACTAAAGAAAGCAGACAAAAATAATAAAATAACAAAAATAACCCACAAGACGGGGGGAACAGTAGCATCACTGTAAATCAGTTGGCTTGCCTCCATTTTTCCTCACCTACTTAAATAATTATTTTTCTCTTGAAACGTATTCTCCTGATTCTGTACTAACGATTACTCTTTCACCTTGTTCAATGAATAGAGGAACCTTAATAGTCCAACCAGTTTCTAGTGTAGCATCCTTAGTTGCGTTAGTCTTTGTATCACCAGCAACTGCAGGATCACATTCAGTAATTTCTAGAACAACCTTATCTGGAAGGTCTACGCCTAGTAATTCGCCTTTATAGAAAGTAACATTTACTAACATATTAGGAATTAGGAAATGTAATTCATCAGTAAGATGTGATGCAGGGATTTCAACTTGTTCATAAGTTTCAGTATTCATAAACACATGATTGTCTCCATCTACATATAAATATTGCATTTCTTGCTTATCAAGAATAGCTTGTTCAATTTTAATACCAGCGTTGATACGCATTTCTAGC